>JBCCRB010000239.1:0-5027 GCA_039208465.1 Pseudomonadota bacterium | reverse complement strand
GTCAGCGCCGATGTGTTGCTCCCTTATATGACCACTGAGCGCTTAGGGGCCGGTGAAACGCTGTTTCGTCACGGCGACACGGCCGATCGGCTTTATTACGTGATGAGCGGCCGCGTCCATATCGCCGAATTTGACCGGTATTTGGAGAAAGGCGCGCTGATCGGCGAAATTGGCCTTTTCACGCATGAACGCACACGCACAGCGACAGCAATTGCCGCCGAAGACACGCAGCTGAGTTGGATTGCGCATGATGCGGTGCTGGTTTTGTGCCAGAAAAACCCGGAATTTGCCTTGGTCCTGACCCGCCTTATTGCGGAGCGTATGGCCGAAAACCAATCGGTTCTTCTGGCGCGTTTATCGGCGGCAGCAAAAGCAAACCCATAAATGAACAGGTGGCCGGCGACAGTTCGCGGCCCATCGGTAACAGCGCTTGTCAGGATACTTTAAATAGTTCGGGCACGTGCTCTACACGAGCACTGCGCCCGGTCATGATTTGTGTGAGTTGGCCAACGAGGAACAGGATCGAAAAGATCGCCCAGGCGAGAAACGCCAGCGGCGCTTGCCAGGCCGACAAGCCGACACGCTCGTAGTGAGTCGCCGTTCTGCGGCCTGCCGCCCAAATACGGGTAAAACACCGCGAAAAAGCATGCCCAATGCGGCGGGACAGTTTTTTTGAATGGAGCTCCTGGTAACGGCGATCCTGATCACGGCCGGCGACAAGCGCGCGCCACGCAAAAAACAGGACGCCTCGCGGCGCTAAGTGCTGCACATAGGCCGGGGCAAACACGATGTTGACGCCGTCGCGACGCATGCGGGTCCACAGCAGCCCACACGAGACTTTGAAGCCGGGATTGTCTGGAAATGGATTGTTCTGAATCCATTCGCGTCGAAACGCGCAATTATTCGCATTCAACGAACGTTTGGCTGCTTTGCGATCATCGTGGTGGCGCAACGGGAATATCCAATGCAATGCATAGACCCGCGATAAAAAGTTATCGTATTGCAGGGATGTGTAGCCATTGACCGCAGTCACGTTCTGGTCGTCGAACGGGGCGAGCAGTGAACCCAGCCAGCCTTTTTCCGGGATGATATCGGAATCGAACAAAACGACCAGGTCGCCGGATGCGTGCTTCACGCCCTCGTTTTTCAGTTCATAATAACGCCCGTCCGGTACGCCGAAAAACTTCAGCGAAGCCATTGAGTTTAGTTCGGGCGCGCCTTTCTTCACCAGTTCGCCCAATTCGTCCGCCTGCGCGGCGCTTCCGGGCAAGACAAACACCAGGTCGAGGTCGCCGATCCGGCCGGCTTCCTGCACAAGTACAATTTCGCGCAGCAGGAGTTTTAAGAAGCCCTCAACCTCCGCCCAATCCAGCATTTCTGCATTGTCCATCTCAAAGACGATGGTGACACTGTGTTGTTTCTTGACCATCAATAGAGCCTCGCCCAACGGCCTTTGGCGACCCCTTTGCGCAGACGCAAATAGGCCAACAAGTTTGGCACAATCCAAAAGCCGCGAAGCTCATCGGCCTTCAGATCATGCATCCATTCATAATCAGATTGTGCTTTGACCTGTTGCTTGAAAAGGTCTGCCAACCGGGTTTCGCCAAGATGCTCGGCAAGGGCAGCGCACGCAATCAATCGACCTTCGACGGATTCGCCATATTTTGGTGCGAAAGCCAGACCGCCGTCTGCCATATCATCAAGCTCATGCGTCAGCGCCATCATGAGCAGGTTCCGCTCGATCTTGTCAGGTCCCGATTGCAGGATTTGCTCGGGGCCCCCACGATCAAAGTCGACACTTTGGTAATCATGTGCCAAGCGCTCAGACACCTCGCCAATGTGATCACGCATCCATTGGCGCCGTTTGGCCGAAGGATTGCCGGCTTTACCATCAGGAAACAGGCCACTGTCATAGCCTGCGTGTAAGAGGCTGGCGATCACAACATCAATATCGTCAATAAACTCGGCGCAAGCAGACGCGGCACCGACGGCATGACAGATAAAGGCGCGCCCGGTCTTGCGATAACGCGCATTGAACATGTTGCATGCGAGAACGTATGCGCCCTGAACGCGGCGAATATCATCCTTGCTAAACCCGCGTTCGTGGAGATGGACATAAAGCCCGGTATTTGTCTGTCGCGGCGTAAACATCACACAGCCCTTGAGTTGGCTTCCGCATACAGAAAAACGGAATGCGTGGCAATTTACTTCATGGGTGCTGCGGTCAAAACCGTTTGATTATACCCGCAACGACCGCGTCGGTCGGCCGATAGCGGTGTCACCGGTACCACCTTGCCTGCTTTGTCCAATGAGCTTAGCCTGAGATTTCACGGGAATATTGGCTCATGCAGAAAGTGACAGGCATTGGCGGCGTGTTCTTCCGGGCAAAAGATCCGGCAGCATTGCGCGCCTGGTACGCGACACATCTGGGCATTGAAGGCATGCCGTGGACACAGGAAGCCGGCTATACGGTGTTTCAGCCGTTTGACCATGACAGCGATTATTTTCCGGCCGACAAACAATGGATGATCAATCTACGCGTCGATGATCTGGATGCGATAAGGACGCAGCTCGAAGGAGCTGGCATCACCGTTAAGACCGATCCCAGTTGGGATGCGCCGGAGGTTGGCCGTTTTGCTCGTATCCACGACCCGGAAGGCAATCCGATTGAATTGTGGGAACCGGCGGCGCCGCCGACCGATTGACTTCGGCCTTCGACTTCACCTTGCCAAATGGTAACTTGAACCTTTCCCTTTGATTGGCCAAGCGATTGGTGGTGGGCACATAGTTGGACGGCATGATGCGATTCTTACGCTATCTCTGGACGCGGCAGCGTTGGCCACTTCTGGCGTTTCTGACACTTAGCGTCACGCTTATCTGGGTCGCGTCCCGGTTTGTGCTGACCTTTGTCTGGTTTCATGATCCAGACCACCAAAATCAGGCGCTCGAACCGTGGATGACGCCACGCTATGTTTCGCTGTCCTATCAACTGCCGCCAGAAATCGTTTTTCCGATCCTTGGCATTGATCCGGACGGGCCACGCCAGAAAGTCAGGCTCAGCGACATTCTCGTTGAAACAGGCCTGACGCTCGACGAGCTCGAGGATCTGTTGGAGGAAGCCCAGGAACGGTTTGAGGAAGAGCGTGAAAACCGGCGCGAGGACGACGACCGGTGACAGAAACGCTACTCAGCCTGGTTCCCGATTACGGCCTGTGGTTTGTCGCCCTGATCGTCCTGCTTGGGTGCCTGGGGATTCCGCTGCCTGGCTCCATTCTCGTTGTCAGCGCTGGTGCGTTTAGTGCATCAGGCGATCTGGTTTTCTGGCAGGCCTTTGCGATGGCCTATACGGCCTATGTGGTGGGTGATCAGGCCGTATTTCATCTGTCACAAACCGGCGGGCAAAGGCTCACCAAAATGCGGGCGAACAGCCAGCGGATCGAGAAATCAATGCGCCGGGCGGAACTGCTGGTCGAGCGTTGGGGCATGGCGGCGATTTTCATCAGCCGTGCCATCATCACGCCGATCGCGCCCTATGTTGCCTATATCGCCGGTGCGTCAGGCTTGAAATGGCACTGGTTCACCGCGGCATCGCTGCCTGGCGCTGCGGCCTGGACCTTTCTCTATCTTGGCCTCGGCTATGCTTTTGCGAGCCAATTGGGCCAATTGACCACTTTGGTCGCTAATGGCTCTGTTTTGGTGCTCCTGCTCGCGCTCACCTGCACCATCGGCTGGTGGCTGTTGCGCAGCTGGTACCGGTATCGCCGCAATCCGGCCCGAGGCAGTGCCTAGTGCAGGATGATTTCGCCGTCGACCTTCCGCCACTCACCCGGTCTGATCAGCTTTTGATGGGTGTAGCTGACCGAGTGCAACGGGCCTTCGATTGATTTGCGCCAATGGGCGAGAAACTTGTCCATAACGGGAAAATCAGGCGCCAGATCATAGGCCTGCCATATGAAGGTTTGCAGGATGCTTTGATGATCAGGCATGCGGTATAATATCTTTGCGGTTGTCAGTCCGTAGCCCTGCAGTTGCAATTCCAATTCGCGTGAAACCAACTTCTTTCTCCTTGCAGCGATGATTGCAGGAAGAATGAGAATCACACTATCGGAATATGTCAATGATTTCAGTTTGTTAGCACTTTTCAGCTGAGAGTGCTTGCTGCAATCGTCCAAGATCGATCATTCCGGTTTTCCACATGAGCCGGATTTGGATTCAGGGCCTAATAAGCCTATATAAATACATGGGATTCGACGTTGATTCGGCTGGTTTCGTTTATGCGCGCCGTTTCACGGAACAGGACAGTTGATGAGCAACCCGGCAGATCAGATTTCGGACAATGGTGATGCGGATTATGGCGCGGATTCGATCAAGGTTTTAAAAGGCCTTGATGCGGTGCGCAAACGTCCGGGCATGTACATTGGTGACACTGATGACGGGTCTGGCCTCCATCATATGGTGTATGAGGTTGTCGACAACGCGATCGATGAGGCCTTGGCTGGTCATGCCGACCGCGTGACCGTAACGCTGAACGCCGACGGGTCGGTCACCGTGACAGACAATGGCCGCGGTATCCCTGTCGGCATCCATGAAGAGGAAGGTATTTCGGCAGCCGAAGTGATCATGACTCAGCTTCATGCCGGCGGTAAGTTTGACCAGAATTCCTATAAGGTGTCAGGCGGGTTGCACGGCGTTGGCGTGTCAGTGGTCAATGCGTTGTCAGTGATGTTGAAATTGCGGATCGGCCGCGATGGCAAGTTTCACGAAATGACCTTTACCCATGGTGTGGCTGATGCACCGCTCGCCGTTGTCGGCGATGCGGGCGACTATACCGGGACCGAGGTAACTTTCCTGCCATCGACCGAGACATTTTCGAAAACCGAATTTTCCTTCGACACGCTGGAACATCGTCTGCGGGAGCTGGCGTTTCTGAATTCCGGTGTCCGCATCCTGCTCACCGATGCGCGCCACGCGGATAAGCGTGACGTCGAGTTGATGTATGATGGCGGGTTGAAGGAATTTGTCCGCTG
>JBCCRB010000238.1:0-5050 GCA_039208465.1 Pseudomonadota bacterium | reverse complement strand
TCATAAGTGTAGACGACAAAGCTGCCGCGGCCGTTTTTCTTTGAGGTGTAGAGCGCTGTTTCGGCTTTGCCCCTCAATGATTTGAACGTATAATCGGGATCGGTGAACACCGACAGGCCAATAGAGCAGGCAAGCCGGGCGGTCCGTTCGCCAATATCAAACGGTGCGGCCAGCACTTCCGTGAGTGTTCGCCCGAATTCTGCGGCCGCGGTCTCATGAAACATCATCGGCAAGATCAGACCGAATTCATCGCCGCCGACACGCGACACCGTCGCGTCTTCACCCGCAACGCCGCGCAGGCGCAAACCGATTTGCTTCAGGATCGCGTCACCGGCAGCTTTGCCGAACAAATCGTTGATCGGCTTGAACCCGTCAATGTCGATGATCGCGACGGTAAACGGCACCGGATCATTCTGACGTTTTTCAAGCAGCTTTTCCAACCTGCGCTGATAACGCCGATTGTTGCCGAGCCCTGTCAGGGGGTCGGTATAAGCCAGTTCGTCGGGTTGGATTTCAAAATCGTCGAGCAGATCCATGATGGCCCATCTTTTGCTTCCCGGCACGAAGATAAGCATGGCCCTTTTGACATCGCGTTAGGCCAATGAGTCAAATTCTATAGAATATGCGTTTCCGTGACGTTTTTTTGTCCGCACCATCGCCTCACAATAGGAAGGGGTCGCGTCATGCTGTCCGTAAAATTGCTGGCAGAAACAAAGAGAGAGCATTATCGCTCTGGCTTTTTTAAATCGATTAGATTAAAGGATGCTGACTCCCTCGACACGCTGAGACGCGCTCATGTCCGCACAGATTATTCCTGTAGACCCGTTTGACCTTATCATCTTCGGCGGCACCGGCGATTTGGCCGAACGTAAATTGCTGCCTGCCCTCTATCACCGCCAGGTCGACGGGCAATTGACCGAACCGACCAAGATCATTGCCGCCTCGCGCTCGCAAATGAGCGATGATGAATACCGTAACTTCGCTCACGAAGCATTGAAGCAGCATGTGGGCGATGCTTTCGATGAGGCTGAGGTCGATAAGTTCTTAAAACGCCTGTCTTATGTTTCCGTCGATGCAAAGTCTGACAAGGGTTGGTCGGACTTAGCTGGCGCGCTCGCCTCAAGTGGCGACCGCAAACGGGCTTGCTATCTGGCTGTCGGGCCATCGCTCTTTGGCGATATTGCGACCCGGTTGCGCGACAACGGGTTGATCACCGGCGATACGCGCATCATCGTCGAAAAGCCGATCGGTCGCGATTTGCAATCGGCGATGGCGCTCAACGACACCCTCGGCCAGGTGTTCAACGAAGATCAGATTTTCCGTATCGACCATTATCTGGGCAAGGAAACAGTCCAGAACCTGATGGCGCTGCGTTTTGCCAACACGCTTTATGAGCCGCTGTGGAACTCAGCCCATATCGACCATGTTCAGATCACGGTCGCTGAATCGGTCGGCCTGGAAGGCCGTGCAGGCTACTACGATAAGGCAGGCGCGCTGCGTGACATGGTTCAAAACCATCTCATGCAGCTTCTTTGCCTTGTTGCCATGGAGCCACCATCATCGATGGATGCCAATGCGGTGCGCGATGAAAAGCTCAAAGTGTTGCGCGCCTTGCGGCCAATCACGGCTGAAAATGTCGAAAAGCTGACGGTACGCGGCCAGTATAAGGCCGGCGCGTCCGGCGGCGGGCCGGTCAAAGGCTATCTGGAGGAACTGGAAGGTGGCCAGTCAAACACGGAGACTTTTGTCGCCCTGAAAGCCGAGATCGGCAGCTGGCGCTGGGCCGGCGTTCCCTTTTACTTGCGCACGGGCAAACGCATGACCAGCCGCGTGTCAGAGATCGTCGTTGCCTTCAAGCCAGTGCCCCATTCGATTTTTGAGGCCAGCGCCGGCCGTGTTCAGGCCAACAATCTGGTGATGCGACTGCAGCCCGACGAGGGGGTCAAGCAATGGATCATGATCAAGGATCCGGGCCCGGGCGGCATGCGGTTGCGTCACGTGCCGCTTGATATGAGCTTCGCCGAAGAATTCAACGCACGTAGCCCGGATGCTTATGAGCGGCTGATCATGGATGTCATCCGCGGCAACCAGACACTGTTTATGCGCCGCGACGAGGTGGAGGCCGCCTGGCAATGGATCGATCCCGTGCTCAACGCATGGGAAGAAACCGGCATGGGCGTGCAAAACTACACCGCCGGCAATTGGGGTCCATCATCGTCGATTGCCCTGATCGAACGCGACGGGCGCACATGGCACGAGAGCGTTTGAGCCATGGTTGACTTGGAATTTCACGAATATGAAGACCGCGCGCAATTGGCTGAAGCGCTCGCGACTGGCGTTGCCGGTGTCCTGGCCGGTGGGATTGCCACGCGTGGCAGCGCCAATCTGGCCGTGTCGGGCGGCTCGACACCAAAACTCTTCTTCCAGCATTTGTCGCAAACCAGCATCGAGTGGAGCAGCGTTGCTATCAGGCTCGTCGACGAGCGGATCGTGCCGCCGGACCATGAGCGCTCCAACGCCCGGCTCGTGCGTGAAAATCTGCTGGCCAACAAGGCGGCGGCCGCGCGGCTCATTCCCTTTGCGGTCGATGGCGCAACGCCGGAAGCGTGCGCAGAGGCTTCCGAACCGCTCATGACCATCGACGATGGACGCTTGGATGCGGCGATTTTGGGCATGGGCACCGACGGGCACACCGCATCATTCTTCCCGCAAGGTAACCGCCTGTTTCGAGCGCTTGATCTGGAAAATGACCAAAATGTCATCGCGATCGAAGCGCCAGGCGCTGGAGAGCCGCGTCTGACCATGACATTACCTTTTATTCTCGACGCCCGTTTCGTGGCATTGCACATAGAAGGGGCGGAAAAACGCGCCGTCTATGAAAAGGCCTTGAGCGCGACCGATCCGCTGGAAATGCCGATCCGCTCGGTTCTCCAGCAAAGCGTGACCCCGATCCATGTTTTCTGGGCGCCGTAATATTCTTAAGTGACCACACACGGACCAAACCAGGGAGTTGCCCGTGACCACCGCGAAGTTTGATGTCAACGCGACCGTTGACGCCGTCACCCGCCGTATTGTTGAGCGTTCAAAACCAAGCCGGGAGATCTATCTGGAACGTCTGCGCGGGCGCGCCGAACAGGGGCCGAAACGTTCCAAACTGTCCTGCGGAAATCTGGCGCACGGCTTTGCAGCCTGCGGGCCGGAAGACAAGCAAGATCTGAAGGGGGACTTGGTCGGTAATTTGGGCATTATCACCGCCTATAATGACATGTTGTCCGCCCACCAGCCTTTCGAAACATTCCCGGATTTGATCCGGGAAGCGGCGCGCGAAGCGGGCGGCGTTGCGCAGGTTGCCGGCGGCGTGCCGGCCATGTGCGATGGCGTGACCCAGGGTCAGGCCGGGATGGAATTGTCGCTGTTCTCGCGTGACGTAATTGCACTTGCTGCAGCCGTCGGCCTGTCGCACGACATGTTCGATGCGGCGGTTTATCTGGGCGTCTGCGACAAGATCGTGCCGGGCCTGACCATCGCCGCCCTGACCTTTGGTCATCTACCCGCGATCTTCATTCCGGCAGGGCCAATGACGACCGGCATTTCCAATGATGAAAAGGCCAAGGTTCGCCAGCTCTATGCCGAAGGCAAGGTCGGCCGCAAAGAACTGTTGGAGAGCGAAAGCGCGGCCTATCATGGGCCGGGAACCTGCACATTCTATGGCACGGCAAACTCAAATCAGATGCTCATGGAGATCATGGGCTTGCACACACCGGGCGCGTCCTTTGTCAACCCGAACACGCCGCTGCGCGATGCGTTGACCAAAGAGGCCTCAAAACGGGCCTTGGCGATCACCGCATTAGGCAATGAATTTACGCCGGCTGGCGAGATGATCGACGAACGCTCCATCGTCAACGGGGTGGTCGGTCTTCATGCAACGGGTGGCTCGACAAACCATACCATTCACCTGATCGCAATGGCGGCCGCTGCCGGTATCCAACTGACGTGGCAGGACATTTCTGAACTGTCTGATGCAACACCCTTGCTTGCCCGGGTTTATCCGAACGGTAAGGCTGACGTGAACCATTTTCAGGCCGCCGGCGGTTTGGGCTTCCTGATCCGCGAACTGGCGTCCGGCGGGCATATCCACACCGATGTGCGCACCGTCTGGGGGCAGGGGATGGATGATTACATGGTGGAAGCACGCCTTGATGGCGAAACCGTCACCCGCGTGCCTGCCCCTGAAAAATCCGGCGACGAAAGCGTTCTGGCGCCGTTGCCGAAAGCCTTCCATCCAACCGGTGGCTTGAAAGTTCTGACCGGCAATCTGGGACGCGCCGTCATCAAGACATCGGCAGTGGCCGAAGAGCGGCATATCGTGGAAGCACCGGCTAAAGTCTTCCACTCGCAAAACGCGCTACAAGATGCCTTCCGCAAAGGTCAACTGGAACAGGATGTCGTTGCCGTCATTCGCTTCCAAGGCCCAAAGGCCAATGGCATGCCCGAACTTCACAAGCTGACACCGCTGCTCGGCATTTTGCAGGACCGCGGGTACAAGGTTGCGTTGGTAACCGACGGGCGCATGTCGGGCGCGTCCGGCAAAGTGCCGGCGGCCATCCACGTGACGCCGGAAGCCTTGGATGGCGGTCTGATCGGTCGGGTTAAAGATGGCGATCTGGTGCGCGTCGATGCGGTGGCCGGTACGCTTGAAGTTCTCGTTGACGCAAACGAGTTGGCCGCGCGCCCGCAAGCGGTCGGAGACATGGAGCCCAACACGCATGGTGTCGGGCGCGAATTGTTTGACACGTTCCGCCGTGTTGCCGGCCACGCTGACGCGGGCGCCAGCGTTTTTGGCTAAAAGCGGGGCTACTCGACGGTGATCGTGATCACTTCTGACATGACCGGCGGGTCATGCGGAATGTGAAACTGGTCACCGAGCACGAGCTGCAGCGTGTGCTCGCCCGCCGGCAAGTCAAGCGTGACCTGTGTTTGCCCGCCGCCAAAATGGCGATGATTGTCATCGTTGGGGATGGCATAGGTCAGTTCTTCTGCACCATCGGCC
>JBCCRB010000237.1:0-5070 GCA_039208465.1 Pseudomonadota bacterium | reverse complement strand
GTCGACCATGCCATGGTCGAGCAGGTATTCGGCACGCTGAAACCCTTCCGGCAGTTTTTCGCGGATCGTCTGCTCAATGACCCGTGCACCGGCAAAGCCGATCACCGAGCCATGCTCGGGGACGTCCATATCGCCGAGCCTGGATCGGTGATCGGCTTTGCCGGTGCACGGGTCATTGAGCAGACGATCCGCGAAAAACTGCCGGAAGGGTTTCAGCGTGCCGAATACCTGCTCGACCATGGCATGGTCGACATGGTCGTCCCTCGCCAGGAGTTGCGCCCGCAGATCGCGCAATTGCTGCGTCTTCTGCTCAACCGGGACATCCAAACTGGCGCAAGCGTTGAAATAAATGACCAAGCCGTCGAAATGGTAGAAGACGCTGAAGTGGTGGAAACCGAGGAGAAACCGGAGATCACCACCAACGTACCGGCCAAAGCTGACGATGATGGCGGTCAAAAGCCATCATCCAGCTTCTGATAATAAAACATCATGAGCACATCGCCCCCGTCTCACCGCCGCCCGGCGCGTTCTGAGGCTGCGCTTGAAATCGAGCGTTTGCTGGAGCTGCACCCTCGCGGCTTCGATCTGTCACTTGGTCGGGTCAGGGATCTATTGGAAAAGCTTGGCAATCCGCACGATAAGCTTCCGCCGATCCTGCATATTGCCGGCACCAATGGTAAGGGGTCTTGCGCCGCCATTTGTCGATCAATCCTGGAGGCGGGCGGCCATACGGTCCACGTGCATACCTCGCCACATCTGGTCAATTGGCACGAACGTTTTCGCTTGGGCGGTAAGCTTGTTCCTGATGATGTTCTAGCGGACGCCGTGCGCCGCGTTGCCAAGGCAAATGATGATGCGCCGATCACGGTTTTTGAACTGCTCACGGCGGTCATGTTCGTCCTGTTTTCAGAGCATCCCGCCGACTTTGTCATCATCGAGGTTGGCCTTGGCGGACGCGCGGATGCCACCAATGTCATCACCAAACCGGCCGCCAGCGTGATCATGCCGATTGGTCTCGACCACCAGGACTATCTGGGCGAGACAATCGAGGAAATTGCCGGCGAGAAGGCGGGTATCATCAAGGAAGATGTGCCGGTCATCGTTGGTCACCAACCCTATCCGGTCGCCCGCCAGGTGCTTGAAAATGTCGCCGAAATGATGGGCGTGGACGCCTATGTCTATGGCCAGGATTATTTTGCCTTTGAAGAGCATGGCCGCCTTGTCATGCAGGACAGTACAGGTCTGATTGATCTGGCCTTACCAGCGCTTAAGGGCCGCCATCAGATAACCAATGCCGCCGCCGCGATCATGGCGGTTCGAATTGTTGCCCCGCACATCAACGCCGACATCTTTGAAAAAGGCCTGCAACAAGCTAGTTGGCCGGCGCGCCTGCAGCGTTTGAGCGAGGGTGATTTGGTAGCGTTGGCACCGCAGGGGTCGGAAATCTGGCTCGATGGTGGGCACAATCCCGACGCGGCGAGCGCCAGTGCCGAGTTTTTGGCGCTGCGCGAAAGTATCGATGGCCGACCGCTTTTCCTGGTCGCTGGCATGCTCAACACGAAGGATACCGTCGGCTTTTTCATACCCTTCAGCGGCCTTGTCCGGCACGTTTTCACCGTGCCCATCGTCACCAGCGAAGCGGGCGTCTTTCCAGAAAAGCTAGCCGATGATGCGCTTCAGGCCGGCCTGTCTGCTGAGGCGTTTTCGTCCGTTTACGAGGTATTGGACATGCTTGGCGCCAATTGGGATGAAAGTGAGCCAAGCCCGCGCATCCTCATTTGTGGGTCGCTTTATCTGGCCGGCGAAGTCCTGTCGGAAAACGGCACACCACCGCAATAAAAAAGGCCCGCACGATCGGCGGGCCTTGATCAATTCTGCCGGGATAATCAGCTGACGGTGTTCTTCATCCAGTCAGACAATTTGCCTTTCGGCGCGGCACCAACCATCTGGTCAACCACTTCACCGCCCTTGAACATATAAAGGGTCGGGATCGAGCGAACGCCATATTGGGCCGCAATGTCCGGGTTTTCGTCGATATTGATTTTGGCAATCTTCACCTTGCCGTCAAACTCGCCAGCAAGCTCTTCAAGCGCCGGGGCGATCATTTTACACGGGCCGCACCATTCAGCCCAGAAATCGACGACTACGGGCGTATCGGCGCCAAGGACGTCGGATTGAAAATTGTCATTTGTGACGGTCATGGTTGCCATGTCGGCCTCCTTCATTAATGGCGCTCATGTGGATATGCCGGGCGCATTGGTCAAGAGACCCCTCTTAGCGCGATTCTCACGCTTCCGCGAGATCGTTTAGCGCTCTTTCCCGGTCTCCTTCCCCAACCTCGATAATCAGTGGACCGCGCGTATAAAGAAGAAGCGTCTCGATCGCCCGGCCCGGATAGATCTGACCGATCAAAGCACCGTAAAGGGCGAGTTGGTAAACCCCGACATCCGGCGCTTTTCTGTCAGGCGGTGGCCGGCCAGTTTTATAGTCAATAATGGTGACTTTCTCATCGGTCACCGCGATGCGGTCGATCACGCCCGACACAGCGCGCTCCTCGCCGTTGACGCGCACGGTCCCCATCAGTTGCACTTCCGCTTCACTTTGCGGCGAAAAAAGGAAGGCATAGGCCGGACTGTCGATCACACTGAACACCTCAGCCAGCAAGGTATCATGGTCGGCGGGCGCAAACCCGTTCTGGCGCAACCAGGACCGGGCCAGCGCATCCCGATCCGGTTTGGCAACGTCCGGCAACATTTGCAGCAAAGTGTGCAACGCCGACCCGCGCGCCGCGGCATTGCCCGTATTACCGGGCGTTTCCCGCACCTCGTCGAGCACGGATACCGGGCGGATCATGTCATCTTCGGTTGGCGGTCGTGTTGCCTCAATGGCAAAACTGGTCGCTCCCGACGGGATCAAAGGGCGTTTTGGCGGCGGTTCATGCGGCGCTTTTGCACGAATTTGCGCCAGATGCTTGCTGTCGACAGTCTCGGCATGGGCACCCGGTGGCGCCTGCTCGACCGGTTGCGCGGGCGGTGCGGGATCGGCATTCGGAAATGCCAAAACGGCCCCTTCATCCGTTTCCATCGGTTTGGCGTGATTCCGCAAAGCGTCATCGACCATCTGGTGCCACCGTAAATCACCGGCAACAGGCACCTCTGCCTTGGTCGTGTGCCCAACGACAAAAAGTGCATCGGCGGCGCGCGTCATTCCCACATACAGCAGCCTTTTATACTCGGCTTCAGCAGCCTCCTGCGCCTGAATGGCAACTGCATCCATGATCGACGAACGCGGTCGGCCGCGATACCACGCTGGTAAATCCGGCCCGTCGCCGCCATCCAAAATGGCGCCAGGCACGGTCACGATCTTGTCCATCTGGGCGCCGTTATATGGCGCGGTGCAATCGTCGACCAAAAACACGATCGGCGCTTCCAGCCCCTTCGCCCCATGAACGGTCATCACCCGAACCGCATCGGCTCCCTGTTCCATCTCACGTTTGATCTCCGGCGCCTGTCGTTCCACGTGATCGATAAACAGATGAAGATGTCCGGCATGGTCACGTTCAAAGGCTTCCGCGAGCGCCAGGAACTCATCAAGAATGTCTGCGGTTTCGGGGTTCAGCCGGGCAATCATTTTTTGCCGACCACCCAGCGCGGTGAGCACATGGGCATAAAAGTCAAACGCCGAGCGTGTTTCCGACAAGGTGCGCAGCGCGCCGAGGTCATCAAACGCCGCGCGGTGCGATGGTTTGGCTGATGACCCAAGCTGTTGCCAGAGCGTCTTGTCATCGCGGTCAAAGCAAAGCGCCATCAGATCATCATCGTTTAGCCCGAACAGAGGTGATTTCAGCACCGCGGCGAGAGACAATTCGTCATGTTCATTGAGAAGGGATTTGCCAAGCGCCAGCAAATCCATCGTGGCGATATGCGCAGTCAGGATCAACCGGTCGGCACCGGCAACCGGCACCTGAACGCTTTTGAGCGCACGGGAAAGTTCGCCCACAAAAGGGCCGCGCTTGCGCACCAGAACCAGAATGTCACCGGCTGTCACCTGCCGTCCCTGAACCAGCATCGCATCATCCCCAGCCATCCAGCGGGTGATCGTGCGCGCCATGCGTTGGGCCAGCGTTCGCGCGCCCTTGGCGGGCGCATCAACCGGTTCGGCCCAATCGGCCGGCATATCAGGATCGGGGTCCGACACATGGACGTTCCACACAGTAACGCGGCCTTGCGTGTCAGTGCGCAGAGCTGTGTGCCGCTGATAGCCGCCCGATTGGGTCAGGCCATCCACATTTCGGTCATTGTCGAAAACAAGGTCGACAGCTGCCAGCACATTGCCGGTAGAGCGGAACGATCGGTCCAGCGGCACTGGTTCAAACGGCTTTGCCGCCCCAGTCACCTTGGCGTTGAAATGGCCGCGCGCCGCGCTGAAACCTGCCGGGTCAGCGCCTTGGAACGAATAGATCGACTGCTTTTCATCGCCGACGGCGAACACCGTGCGATCAGCGGTGCGTGCCGCCTCGCCATCAAAAAACTCATCGGCAAATGTTTTGACGACTTCCCATTGGAGCGGCGACGTATCCTGCGCCTCATCAACCAGGATATGATCAATGCCCTGGTCAAGCTTGTACCGAACCCAAGCGCCCGTGCCCGCGCGCCGCAACATGGCAGCGGTGCGGGCGATCAGATCATCGAAATCGAGATAGCCCCGCACCTGTTTGAGCCGTTCATAGCGCGCGATCAACGCCTGCCCGATTATCAGCATGCGCACGGTTTGCTCAACATCGTCCAGTCTGTTCAGATCGTCATGGATGGAAAGCAGATGAGCTGCCGCAGCAGCATGGGCGGCCGGATAGTCGGGGACCGCGGCAACGATATTGTCCGGAAACAGATGCTGCGTGCGATGGTCGAAACCTTTTTCAGCGCTGCCTTTCAGGAAGGCTTTGGTCAGCGCATCAAGACGTTCTTCGGGATCAGCAATCGTTCCGACGGCGCCAATTGCGCGCGCCATATTGCGAATGGTCGCCCGCTTTTCATTGGCCTCATGTGCCTCGATCCGCGCCAGATTGGTTTG
>JBCCRB010000236.1:0-5096 GCA_039208465.1 Pseudomonadota bacterium | reverse complement strand
TTTCAACCATTTGCGCCCACCATTGTGCCAATTCTGCAAGTTTTGGATGCACGTTGGCATGCGTATCGCCGCCAAATTTGCCAAAAAGCACATAATCGGGGCGCGCTTCACCCATTTCCAGCGCGGCATGGCGGGTCAAGCCGGCAGTGGCACCGACAATCATTGCGTCCATCTGGCCCTCAACAAACTGACGGACCTCAGAGGCGCCAGCGACCATATGGATCCCATCCAGCCCCTGACGCTTGGCAAACCGCAATTCGCCCGAACTTATGACCGCAACATTTTTTTCCTGCGCAATCGGCGTCCATTGCGCCAACAGCGTCTCATAGGTCGCCTCATCCATCTGATATTGCGGCAAAATCAGCGATGCAACATCACCACCACGGAGCGCCTGCGTTAGGCGGGCCGTTGGCAGATTTTCAACATCCAATGGCGGCGTAACGAGCACGAGACGGCAATGGGTTTGTGGCGATTGGGTATTCATGCGCCCTCTTCTCACAGCCCCGCGCGTCATATCAAGCTGGATTCGCGTTCAGTAAGAAATAGCTAACTATAAACACAGAGAATTAAATTACGGAGTCTAATTGCCAAAATGTCGCAGGCGCTATATCGCATCAACATGAGTAAGGCCGATCTTTTTGATGCGATAGCGGACGCTAACCGACGACATTTGTTGGAAGAACTGCGCCGCGAGCCCCAAACGGTGGGTGAACTCGCAGACGGCCTGCCTGTATCCAGACCCGCCGTTTCACAGCATTTAAAGGTGCTGCTTGATGCAGGGCTAGTCAGTGCACGCGCCCAGGGCACCAAACGCATTTATCAGGTAGAGGAAGCCGGTTTCATGCGGCTCCACGTTTGGTTGGATCAATTCTGGTCAGAAGACTGAGGCGTTAGTGACGCGTTTCACCGCTCAGTTTCATGATTTCCTCTTTCAGGCGCAGCTTTTCGCGCTTTAGAACCGTAAGTGCTGCCTGGTCGGGGGCTGGTCGTCGCATCATCTCATGAAGTTGGGATTCAAGGACGCCATGTTTGCGTTTGAGAGCATCGAGATGGCCTTCAATTGACATGTGAAATACCTCCTTGCGTAATACGACTCTAGCATGGTGCCATTGGTGTGGATGCAAGTCGAATATGTTGTGGTAGAATTTCCATTAACGGGAAACTGTGATAAGGGCCGTCCCTCAAGTAAAACGCTCCTCACACATCGCAGGTTTTTAATGTCCGATCAGGACCAAGCGGAATTGCGACTGCGCCTTGCAAAACTCCGCCAGGATCACAATGATTTCGGCGCCGCAATCGACGCAATGACCCAAATCGGTTCTCCAGCCTTGCAGATTCAGCGCATGAAAAAGAAGAAGCTGGCGCTCAAGGATCAGATCGCGCGGCTTGAAAATCAGGTCCGCCCAGACATCATTGCGTGAAACAAATGCAAAATAATCCACAAATAGCGATCATTATGGGCAGCCAGTCGGATTGGCCGACCATGCGCCACAGCGCTGAAATCCTCGACACGCTGGGCATCACCTATGAAGCGCGCATCGTCTCCGCGCACCGCACGCCAGACCGCATGTTTCAATTCGCCAAATCCGCCAAATCATCTGGGTTTAAGGTGATCATCGCCGGCGCCGGCGGTGCAGCCCACTTGCCTGGCATGGTCGCGTCATTAACGCCGCTGCCGGTGTTAGGCGTACCCGTCCAATGCAAGGCCTTGTCAGGTCAGGATTCGCTTCTGTCGATTGTTCAAATGCCCGGTGGCATTCCTGTCGGAACGCTCGCCATCGGGACACCGGGCGCAAAAAATGCCGGTCTGCTCGCCGTATCCATTCTGGCGCTGAGCGACGAAGGCGTTGCTGAACGCCTCGACAAATGGCGCGCCGAAAACAGTGCGAAGATCGCCGAGACACCAAGCGACAATGAGTGACCAACGCCCGTACAAGAAGATCGGATTGATCGGCGGCGGGCAATTGGGGCGTATGCTGGGCATGGCGGCAGCGCGACTTGGCCACAAAACGATCGTCCTAGACCCCGCCAAAGACTGCCCGGCTGCCCAGGTGTGCAACGAGCATATCGTGGCCGCCTATGATGACCAGCAGGCTTTTGCCGGCCTGCATGATTGCGATGTGGTGACCTTTGAGTTTGAGAACATCGGTGTCGCCGCCATCCGCGCCCTGTCTGGTATCGTCGACGTCGCGCCGGGCCCCTTAGCGCTGGAAATGACGCAAGACCGGCTGACCGAAAAACAGTTTCTCGCTGACACTGGCCTGCCCACTGCAGCCTATCATGCAATTGACACAGCGATCCAGTTGGAGACCGCGCTTAAAGAATTTGGCGGGCGCGGAATCCTGAAGACGCGCCGGTTCGGCTATGACGGCAAGGGCCAGGTGTTATTTGCCGGCAAGATTGATGATCCATCACCCCAACAGGCGCTTGACCAAATCAGCAACGCGCCCGCAATTCTGGAAGCATGGGTGCCTTTTGCGCTGGAAATCTCGGTCATCGTCACCCGCAACGCGAGCGGGCAAAGTGTGTGCTTCGACCCGGCGCAAAATCTACACAAGGGCGGCATATTACATCGTTCCACCGTGCCGGCAGAAATCTCGGCGCAAACCCGGTCGGACGCGCTCGAACGCGCCATCAAGCTGGTAGAGGCGCTCAATTATGTCGGTACGCTTGGTCTTGAGTTCTTTGTCCTGCCCGACGGGTCACTTCTGGCCAATGAATTTGCCCCTCGGGTGCACAATTCTGGCCATTGGACCGAGGCCGCCTGCACCATCAACCAATTTGAGATGCATATACGCGCCATCACCGGTTGGCCGCTACCGACACCGGTGCGCCATAGCGATGCAATGATGGAAAACCTGATCGGTGACGATGTTTGGAACCTGAAAAGACTGGCATTGGATGGCCAACTGCTCCTGCACGACTATGGTAAGACAGACATCCGTGCGGGCCGAAAAATGGGTCATTTTTCAAAAATTATGCCCAAAACAGCCTGACAAACCAGGAAACGCCCCCGCCGCTCGGTTGACAGCGGGGCGGTTTTTCACTTATTGCGGCGGAAAGTTTTCGAGCGCCCTCACGGGCGTTTTATTTTTGCCGCAGCAGGCAGGGTCAGAACAATGAAAATTAAAAACTCGCTCAAGTCGCTGAAATCGCGTGACCGCAACAACCGCGTTGTACGCCGTAAAGGCCGCGTCTACGTGATCAACAAGCAAAACCCACGCTTCAAAGCGCGCCAGGGCTGATCTGAACAAACCATTGTGACAAGCTGACACGTCAATTTGAGTTTGACGCACCGCTTGGCGCGATTATGTTTTGGGGATGCGCTATATCCTCAAGGCATCCCTGACGCTCGGTTTGGCTTTTGCCATTGGCAACGCCAACGCGCAATTGGTCGATCCGGACCAGCCGCAGCCCGAGCCCATCATTCCCGATGAAGAGGCAATCATCCCACCAGCGGACGATGTGCCGACGCCGCAAGCCCAACAGAAAACCGCCCCCGACGATCGCCTCGACCGATTGTTTGCCGAGCTCAAGCGTACCCGGGATGAACGCATTGCAAAGCCGCTTGCCGACGGCATCTGGGCCGAATGGCGCCGGTCCGGCAGCGCGACGACCGATCTCTATGTCGAATGGGCCAACACGGCCATGCGGCAAGACCAGTACAATGTGGCGCTCGATTTTCTGGACCAAGTGGTCCTGCGCAGCCCCGACTATGCCGAGGGCTGGAACCGCCGCGCAACGCTTCATTTCCAGATGGCAAATTTCAGGAAGTCGATGAACGATATCGCCAAAGTGCTTGAATTGGAGCCCCGCCATTTCGGTGCCTTGTCCGGCATGGCTGCGATCCTGGAGCGCAATGGCAACACTGAAGCGGCACTGAACGCTTGGCTCCAAGTGGCCGAACTTTATCCGGCCATGCAAAGCGCACAGGAATCCATCGAAAGACTGTCTGAACAGCTTGCCGACGATCCGGCCTGATCCATTTTGCCCCCATGAACATTCTTTACGGTGTCGTCCTGATCCTTGCTGCGGCCCTTATGCTGCTCGCCGCGATAACGCGGTTTAATGTCTGGCTAATCGAGCGGCGCCATCCGCCGACTGGGCAGTTCATAACCGTCAATGATACGAGGCTGCACTATATCGATGTGCAACCGGGCGCATCGCCGGACCTGCCACCGATCATTTTTCTGCATGGGGCGAGTGGCAATCTCAATGATCAGCGCACGATCTATGAGCCGCTGCTGAAAGACCGCGCGCGGATGATCTTCGTTGATCGGCCTGGCCACGGCTATTCGAACCGCGGGCCTGCAACAAATGCCTATCCCGATGGTCAATCAGCGACCATCGCCGCGCTTCTGGACGCGCTCGGCATCGAAAAAGCGATCATCGTGGGCCACTCCTTTGGCGGTGCGATCGCCGCCTCCTTTGCCCTGAAGCAGCCGGGCCACACCATCGGCACGGTGTTTCTTGCCCCTGTCAGCCATCCATGGCCCGGCGGGATAAACTGGTATTATGATCTGACGGCGGTGCCCGTCATCGGTGCGCTCTTTTCAGAAACGCTGGCCCTGCCGGCGGGCCTGACCCGGATCGACAGCGGCACCGCTTGCGTTTTCGCGCCCAATAAACCGACCGACCAATATGCTGAGCGCATGGGCGCCCAGCTGGTTCTTAGGCCCTACCACTTCCGCAACAACGCCGTCGATGTCGCCAATCTGTACGACTATGTCGTCGAGACATCCCCACACTATGAGCAGATCAAGACACCAAGCGTCATCATCACCGGCAACAAGGATACAATCGTCCTTGCATCGGTCCATTCAAGGGGCCTTGCTCGCGACCTGGAAAACGCCGAACTGGTGTGGATTGAGAACCTCGGCCACAAGGCCGATCATGTTGTCCCCGATGTCACGCTTGCCGCGATTGAGAATATTGCCGGTGCCGCATCCAATGACTTGCAGGCGCTGGGCGCTGAGGCTCAAGCCCGCTTGGCGCAGGACAATTTTGGCCCGGTTGAGAAATGCCTGGATCCTGACGGTGTGATCGCGAAGGAAATTCTGGCCGCGCACCAGCATTAAATGCCGGAAAGACCGTCC
>JBCCRB010000235.1:0-5114 GCA_039208465.1 Pseudomonadota bacterium | reverse complement strand
TGGCACGCCGGTGCTTGTACTGGGCGATCCCGGCCAATTGCCACCAATCTCGGGTGGTGGGTTTTTTACTGATGGCGAGCCGGATTTTCTGCTCACCGAAATTCATCGTCAGGCTGCGGAAAACCCGATCATCCGCCTCGCGATGGATGTGCGTGAAGGCAAAGAATTGATGCATGGCGACTATGGGTCGGCGCAGATCATCTCCAAGCAGCAATTGGAGACCGAACAGGTGCTTGAAGCCGATCAGGTGCTGGTCGGCATCAACCGGACGCGGCGGCGCTACAACCAAAGGCTGCGCCAGCTGAAAGGTTTTGATCAGGCCTATCCGCAGGCTGGCGACAAGATGGTGTGTCTGCGCAATGATCCGGCCAAAGGGTTGCTGAACGGGTCTTTATGGCAGGTGCTCACCGCCTCGAAACAAACGACCAAGCCGGGCATCAATCTGCTCGTGACGCCCGATGATGGCGACAATGATCGCGGCGCCGCCAAGATCAAACTGCTGAAACAGTTCTTTGAAGCGCCCGATGAGGAAATCGCCTGGCAGTTGAAAAAGCGGTTTGACGATTTCGACTATGGCTATGCGCTAACCGTGCACAAGGCGCAGGGCTCGCAATGGGACAATGTGGTGCTGTTCGATGAGAGCTTTGCGTTCCGCGATATGCGCGATCGCTGGCTTTACACCGCGGTTACGCGCGCAGCCGAAACGCTCACCATCGTCAAGTGATCTGAAACAGCACCGCGGTCGCGTCGTCCGATCGCTTCATGCGTGGATATTGGTGCCCGTCCGGATCTATGACTTCTTCAATGTGGCGCAGCTCATCAAGCAATTCCTGTAAACCGCGCTTTTGAGCGAGGTTGATCAGCCCCGCCGGATCATGGCGCTGATATTTGTCTATCAGCGCGGAAAAGCCGTCTGTCATCAATAGGCCCGATGCCGGCAGGTTGGTTTCCAGGCGGTGAGAATACAGATGTTCTGCCGCCTTGGGTTCAACGCCAAGCGTCCAGACAAAGCCGCCGGGCTTGTTGTAGGTTGACCTGATTTTGCGATCGTCGGCGAGCGTGTCCTGATCGGCCAGTGCATTGCGATCCGATTGCAGGCCGCCTAAGCGCGCAATGGCCTTAGCCGCCCGGTTTGTCTCGCCATCGCCCTTATCCGGCAGGCCGGTCGCGTGCAGCACCGTGCCATCTTCGCCAATGAGGTAAAGCGCGCAATCGCCGAGCCCATGCGCGAAAAGGTTGTTGCCTTCGATCCTGAGCGCCTGGAAACCGGCAACGGGCTGGTTCCAATCCGGGATCGTTTGGCCGTGCGCCGCAAACTGAGCGATCTTTCTGGCCAGCGTGTTGGTTTGGCGCACAATGTCGGTCATGGCGCGGCCGGGGCGCAGCATTTCCTCAAAATGCACCTTGGCAAAGGTTGCCAGCCAGGCCGCATCGCTGTCATGGCTGGACACGATGAAATCCTCGCCAATGCCGGTGGCGCCGTCGATCACAAAGGCACAATGCGCGGTATGGCCAAATTGATCTTCATTGGCCTTGTGGGTGGCGCCGGGCGCGGTGATCGAATCGATGATTTGTAGTTGCGGCATGGCGGGCTATGTCGGTGCGCAACATGTCATCTATTTGACGATGCTATGTTAAAAGCGGCCGTGCCCCGACCCAGGCCCAGGCGTCCTCTACGTCATCTAACACAAATGTCTTGATATCGACCGGCAGGAACGAGCCGATGAATTGCGCCGTGGCGGCGACAAAGGACGGGCCGCCGACAACGGCATATTTGTTGATGCGGGCGATGCTGGTGGATTTTGATTTCCAGTTTTGCGCATCGAACAGGATGCCCAATTCAAAGCCCTCAAATTCTCTGATGATTACCATCAGATCGACCTTTCCATAGGCCTGATAGGCCGCGTCGAGAAAGCCGAAGACGGCCTGCGCGTCGGCATTGCGCATCTTGTCGCGCACTTCAAAGACGATCAGGTCCGGCCGGTTGCCTGCCAGGCGGATCACGGATGGTTCATAGTCTTTTTCGGGGATATCCTCACCATCGACAAAGCGGCGGGCCAGTTCGGCATCTTCTGCCTCGAACGCGCGCATGTCGGTTTGGCGCAACAGCCGGTTTTCCACCCAGATGAGCGCTTCAATCCAGTCAGCGTCAGTGATGACGGCGATGCGCTTAAAGTGCTTGAGTTCAGACAGATGATTGATCCCGTAGCCTATATCGGCGAAAAGCGCTTCCAATGTCATGCCGGCAAAACCGGTCAGATCGACCAGAATGTTAACGTTACCATAGGCGGCGCGGGCGTCTTGCAATGCCTCGATCGCCGAAGCGATGTCTTCCTTTTCAAGCTTGCCTTTGACACGCAGGGCGATCTGCCCGTCTGCGATGGTCTCCACTTCAATCATTGATACCTCCAACTTGCCCTTGGAATGGATATGGTGATTGTTTCGGCCAATCGCTATAAGGGTCGGCCCAGAAGGAGACAATTTGAATGCCCGCTCAATTATCGGTGAACCTCAATGCCGTCGCTTTTCTGCGCAACCGGCGTGATCTTCCCTGGCCGAGTGTTACGAATATTGGGCGTACTGCTTTGGCGGCGGGCGCGCAGGGGCTGACCGTGCATCCGCGGCCGGACCAACGGCATATCCGGTTTTCCGATTTGCCCGATCTGCGTGCACTGATCGATGATGAGTTTCCTGATGCAGAATTTAACATTGAAGGCTATCCGGACGATCACTTTCTTGACCTTGTCGAGGCCAATGAACCGGAGCAGGTGACGCTGGTGCCTGATGATCCGGCGCAGCCGACATCCGATCATGGGTGGGACTTTCTCAGCCAAGGCGAATTCTTGCATGAGCGGGTTCAACGCTTGAAGAAGCGGGGCTTTCGTGTCTCGCTGTTCTGCGATCCCGATGCAGGTGAAGACATGATCGCACGGGCAAAAGAGACCGGTGCCGACCGGGTTGAACTTTATACCGGGCCTTATGGCGCCACGTTTGATGATCCAAAGGAAGCGGCCCATCAACTCAATATGTTGGTGTCGACAGCTGGGTTTGCCGAGGCGGCGGGCCTTGGGGTCAATGCAGGGCACGATCTGACCGTCGAAAATCTGGGGCCATTTGCGCAAGCGGTTCCGCAACTGGCCGAAGTATCGATCGGGCATGGTCTGACCGCTGATGCGCTGGAACATGGCTATGGGGGCGCTGTGAAACGGTTTTTACAAGCGCTGAGCTAAATCCGCTCCCTGCACTCAAGCAATTTGAGCCACGTCATTTTGAAGCCGCAAAGCTCCTCACTGGTCGCTTTGCTTTAAAAGTGCTCGCCTTGGCGAAACGGACCAACGCGGATGCTAGCGGCGATGAGAAATGCCGTGGACCATCCGATCAGCAGCAGGCCGTTTACGCTCTCCAATGCCGACAAAAGTCGCCAATCCTTGTCCAAAACGATATCGCCATAGCCGACCGTCGTGAATGTTGCGGTGGAAAAGTACAGTGCCTCCTCAAAATTGTCGAAGACGCCGATTGCCATATAGGTGACGGCCCATAGCCAGATTTCGACGGTCAGAACAGCAAATATGCCTAGTACTGCGGAATTAAGCGCCAGAATGCGGCTGCGTCGACCGTGTGATCGCATGTGCGTGGTCACCCAGTTCATGGCGCGTGTGACCGCCATCAGGCCTAGCGTGTGGATGACCACCGTTGCCGATATAACGATTGTACCAAGAGCAAGATTTTCAAACATGCCTTTGCCATGCGGTTCATGGTGCTGCGTGTCAATGTGAAACGCGCAGCACCAGCCGCGCGCCATGCTTGGATCGGATTTTTCTCAAAGGAGAGATCAGGGTGCGTAATTCGCTTGACGGCGAACCGTACCGTACGGTACAGCACGCGAGCCGAATTTGAGGGGCACCATGAACCGTCAATTGAAACCGGGCGAAAGCTCGTTCACCGATCGCCAGAGCCAAGTGCTCGAGGCAGGCTTGGCCTTGCTGGTCGCCGGCGGCGAAAAGGCGATAACAACTGCCGGATTGGCGCGTGCTGCCAATTGTTCAAAAGAGAGCTTGTACAAATGGTTCGGTGATCGAGAAGGCGTTTTATCGGCGATGATCGCCTATCAGGCCTCCAAGGTAAGAGTGCCAGCGGTCGCAGCGAGCGCTAATCGTAGCGCAGAAGATTTTCGCGCTGACTTTGAAGCGTTTGGCAATGATCTTCTGTCGGTTCTGTCCGGTTCGACATCGGTTGCGCTGAACCGGCTGGCGATCGGACAGGCGAGCGCGGAAGGCGCGCCGCTTGGGCAATTGCTGGTCAGTAGGGGCCGGGCGCATATCCGTGATCGCGCCAAAGCTTTGCTTGAAGCTGCGCGGCGTGCCGGACATTTGCGGTTCGATGATGCCGAGGAGGCATTTGAGACACTCTACGCACTGCTTGTGCGTGACATGCATGTGCGCATGCTGCTGGGCGAGAAGCTTACTGATGTGGGCCTGCCTGGCGACCAGAAATCGAAAGTGCAACGCGCGCTGGACCAGTTTTACCGGCTGTATGGCGCGGCTTTCGCGGAACTATAGAATTTTTATCAAGACACGATCGGAAGGAAAAATAGATGCGTGTGTATTATGACCGTGATGCAGATCTTAATCTGATCAAAAGCAAAAAGGTTCTGATTATCGGCTACGGTTCGCAGGGCAGGGCGCATGCGATGAACCTGAAGGACTCCGGCGCTGAAAATGTGCGTATCGCGCTGCGCGAAGGATCGACGACAGCCCTGAAGGCCGAAGCCGATGGCTTTACCGTCATGAATGTTGCCGATGGCGCGGGTTGGGCGGATCTGATGATGATGGCAACACCTGACGAGTTGCAGGCTGACATCTACAAGGATCACATCGCCGCTAACATCAAGGATGGTGCCGCGATTGCATTTGCGCACGGGCTGAACGTTCATTTTGGTCTGATCGAGCCAAAAGACACGGTTGATGTCTTGATGATCGCGCCGAAAGGCCCGGGCCACACGGTGCGTGGCGAATACATGAAGGGCGGCGGCGTGCCGTGCCTGATCGCCATTCACCGTGACGCGTCGGGCAATGCACAGGATTTGGCGCTGTCTTATGCATCAGGTGTCGGCG
>JBCCRB010000234.1:0-5130 GCA_039208465.1 Pseudomonadota bacterium | reverse complement strand
GCCGAGATGCGTGTCGCTGAGCCCAAGCTGGCGGAACATCAGGAAGATCGGGATCGCCACCGCGATCGGCGGCATCATGCGCGTCGAGAGGATGAAGAAGAGGAGATCATCCTTTAACGGCACCTTGAAGCGGGAAAAACCGTAGGCCGCGAGGGTGCCGAGAAACACCGACAGGAAGGTCGATCCGAAGCCGATGATGATCGAGTTCATGAAGCGCTCGCCATAGCGCGATGGTCCAACGATGATCATGTTGTATTCACGCACGATCTCTTCGGCAAAGCCTTGCGGTGGTGGCAGTTCGGCCAATTGTTCGGGCGTGACGCGGGTGCGCGTCGTAAACAGGTTCACATAGCCTTCCACCGTTGGTTCGAAGACGACTTTGGGCGGATAGGAAATGGCATCGGCGGGCGATTTAAAGCCGGTGGCAATAATCCAGATCAACGGGATCATGGTGACGACGGCATAGGTGATGACAACGATGCCCGCGAACCATTTGGTGCCTCCTGTAGGCTCGGTAACCGAATAGGCGCTCATCGTTCTTTCACCTTGTTGAGGGCTTTGACATAGATCGAAGCGAGGCCGAAGACGGTGACGAACAGCACCAGCGCATAGGCGGAAGAAATGCCAGTGCGCCATTTTTCAAAGGCTTCGCGCTTTAGATCAATCGAGGCCAGCAATGTCTCGTTACCGGGTCCGCCGCCGGTGAGCAGCACGACCATGTCGAACATTTTGAAGTTCTCAATGCCGCGGAACAGGACTGCCAGCATAAGGAAGGGCAGCACCATCGGCACGGTGATCGTCCAGAACTGGCGCCATTTGGAGGCGCGGTCGATTTCGGCGGCCTCGTATATGTAGTCGGGGATCGACCTTAGCCCCGCCAGACAGATCAGCATGACAAAGGGCGTCCACATCCAGGTGTCGACGATGACGATCGACCACGGCGCTAAGCCGCCGGGCCCGAGCATTGAAAAGGACGATGCCGGTGTGCCGGTGACGAGTTCGACCAGATAGTTGATCAAACCGATTTGCGGTTGATAGAGGAAGGTCCAGAAATTGCCGACCACAGCCGGCGACAACATCATCGGCAGGACGATAATCGTTGTCCAAAACGGATTGCCCTTGAAATTCTTATTGATCAGATAGGCAAGCGCAAAGCCGATCAGCACCTGGAAGAACAAGGTCCAAAATACGAAATGGGCCGTTGTCTGCATATTCATCCAGATATCGCTATCGGTCAGGATGCGTTCGAAATTGCGCAGGCCCACCCATTCCACTTCTCGGTTCGGCCGGTTGGCGCGAAAGTTTGTGAAGGACAGGTAGATCGTCCAGATCAGCGGAAAGATGTTGATCGCCAAAAGCAAAAAGATGGTCGGGCCGACAAACAGCCAGGCAATGGCCCGGTCGGACAATCCGCGGACGCGGCGCGCAACGCGCTCCGGCGTTTTTTGGGCAAGTCTATCTATCGCCGTGTCAGCCATGGCGTGTCCTTCCAGGCCAGCATGATAGCCGGTGAAACAGTTTTGGTAAGTCAAACAATGCCGGCCGCGCAATAGGCGCGCGGCCGGGCTTTAACGCGAAGCGGCCTAGAGCTTGCCTTCGTCTTCGAAGGTCTCTGTCCAATCTTCGATCAGTCTGTTGAGTGCTTCTTCAGCGGTGCCCTGGTCAGCCACGATGTAGTTGTGGAGGCGTTCCTGCATGGCCAAGAGCAGTTCGGCATAGGCTGGCTCCTGCCAGAAATCCTGTACGCCCGCCATGGCGTCGAGGAAGTCACCGGCAAAGGGCTGGCTTTCAACGAAGCTCGGATCATTCAACACCGAGTTATGTGCTGAGTAGCCGCCAAGCTCCCACCATTTCTGTTGGACAGAAGGCTGGGCGAACCATTTGATGTATTCCAGTGCGCCTTCCTTGTTGTCCGAATAGGAGACAACGGAGATGCCCTGACCGCCAAGCGTTGATGCCGCCACATTCTGTGGTGGGTTGACAAAGAAGTCGATCTTGTCGCCGCCGGTGTTCGGGTCTGCATAAAGGCCGGGGAAGAAGGCGAACCAGTTCATCGCCATGGCCACCTGACCGGACTTAAAGGCGTCCAGCGATTGCTCCATATAGGCATTGTCATAGCCGGGCGGTGTGCAGCAATTGTAGAGCTCTTTGTAGAACTCCAGTGCTTCAACGGCTGCAGCGGAGTTGACCGCGCCTTCCATGTCGTAGGAGCCGGGCTCGTTTTCATATTTGAAACCCCAGGCATAAAGCGCACCGGTTGCACCCATGGTGATGCCTTCCGAACCGCGTTCGGTGAAGATGGACGCACCGTAAACGGTTTTGCCATCGATCTCGCGACCCTGGAAGAATTTAGCGATTTCCATCAGTTCCATCTGCGATTGTGGTTCTCGCAGATCATTGCCGGTGGCGTCCTTATAGGCAGCCATGATTGCTGGATCGGTGAACCAATCCTTGCGGTAGAACCAGCCATTGGCATCGCCCATTGCCGGCAGCGCCCAATAGTTTGGCGTCCCTTTCGGCCATGTGGAATACGCATAGACCGTGGCGGGTGCAAAATCGTCCATGGAGATGCCTTCGGCATCAAAGAACTCGTTCAATTTCACGTAATGGCCGTTTTCAGCGCCACCGCCGATCCATTGTGAATCGCCGATCAACAGATCGCAGAGCTGACCGCCCGAGTTTAATTCGTTGAGCATCCGGTCCGCGAAGTTCGGCCACGGAATGAATTCGAAATTCATGGCGATGCCGGACTGGCTCTCAAATTCCTTTGACAGTTCGACCAGCGCGTTCGCCGGATCCCATGCGGCCCAGCACAAGGTGAGTTCATTTGCCTGGGCCGAAGTGTTGCCCAATCCCAAGCCAAGGCCCAGCGCGGTTGCGGCGAGCAGTACACGTTTCTTCATAATTTCCTCCCATTGCAGCCTGCAAAGGACGCGGTGGATGCGCTGCAAGCTTGACGCAACCCTAAATGAGGTACGTACATCAAATCAAGGCCGCCGCTCGTTTTTTTTTGGCTTTTTCATCCAAAGCGCTTCGAATGGTCAAAAGGATGCCCGATCAGATGTTGAGCTTTACCCATGCGCCATTTCGTTTCGATGAGCGCACGCAGGCATCCACAAACGCAACGCCCTGCACGCCATCATTGACGGTCGGAAACACCACGTCGTCGGGTATCGGTTTGCCTGCCTGCATTGCGCGGATGGCGTGCGCCGCCTCCGTGTAGATGTTGGCAAAACCCTCCAGATAGCCCTCGGGATGGCCGGGTGGGATGCGGGTCATGCGGCCGGCATCGGCGCCGGACCCAGCGCCGCCGCGCGTGATCAAGCGTTTAGGTTCGCCAAGTGGCGTGTGCCAGAGATAGTTGGGGTCTTCCTGGGCCCATTCGATGCCACCCTTTGTGCCGTAGAGACGGATGCGCAGGGCGTTCTCGTTTCCCGGTGCGATCTGGCTGGACCAGAGCATGCCCTTAGCGCCCCCCTGCCAGCGCAGCATCACATGGGCATTGTCATCAAGCTGTCTGCCGTCAACAAAGGCATCGAGGTCGGCTGCCAATTCGTCCAGCGCAAGCCCGGAAATGAACTGCGCCAGATTGAAGGCATGGGTGCCGATGTCGCCGATTGAGCCGCCGGCGCCCGATTGCGATGGATCGGTGCGCCAACCAGCCTGTTTCTGGCCGGTATCCTCCAGTTTTTCGCTTAGCCAATCCTGCGGATATTCAGCCTGGACCAGGCGGATGTCGCCAAGTTCACCGTCGCGCACCATCTGGCGTGCGTGGCGGACCATCGGATAGCCAGTGTAGTTGTGGGTCAGGACGAAGAGTGCGCCGGAGGCTTCTGCCGCCTTGGCGAGCTTCTTGGCGTCAGCCAGTGTTGAGGTCAGCGGCTTGTCGCAAATCACATGGATACCGCGCTTGAGGAATTCGCGCGCGGCCGGCCAATGGACATGATTGGGCGTAACGATGGCGACGGCGTCAATACCGTCTTTCAGCCGTGCTTCGCGCTGCGCCATGGCGGTGAAGTCATCATAGATGCGTTTTGGATCAAGCCCGAGATCGCGGCCGGAGGCCTGTGATTTCTCCGCGGTCGATGAAAAGCATCCAGCCACCAATTCATAATGGCCATCAATCCGGCTGGCGATCCGGTGCACGCCGCCGATAAAGGCATCACGTCCGCCACCGACCATGCCGAGCCGGATGCGCGCTGGGGCGCTTTCCTGGTTTCCTTCAATTGCCATATCGTCCCCCTGCTTACAGTCCGAGCATCTTTTTGTTTTGTGCGTCGTCGGTGTCGGCGGCCGCGAAATCATCAAAGGCGGCTTCGGTCGGCCTGATGATGTGGTCGCGCACAAAGGCGGCGCCCTCACGCGCGCCATCTTCTGGATGCTTGATTGCGCACTCCCATTCCACCACGGCCCAGCCATCGAAATCGAAGGCAGTCAGCTTGGAGAAGATCGCGGCGAAATCGACTTGTCCATCGCCCAGCGAACGGAACCGGCCAGCCCGGTCAACCCAACGCTGATAGCCGCCATAGACGCCTTGGCGTCCGGTCGGGTTCAGTTCCGCATCCTTGACGTGGAACATTCTGATCCGCTCGTGATAGATGTCGATGTGGTCGAGATAGTCGAGCGCCTGCAGCACATAGTGCGAGGGATCGTAGAGCATGTTGGCGCGGGCATGATTGTTCACCCGCTCCAGAAACATCTCATAGGTCACGCCGTCATGCAGATCCTCGCCCGGATGGATTTCATAGCAAACGTCGACGCCATGCTCTTCGGCATGATCGAGTATCGGGCGCCAGCGCTTGGCCAATTCGTCAAAGGCGGCTTCAACCAGGCCCGCCGGGCGTTGCGGCCACGGATAGACATAGGGCCACGCCAGAGCGCCGGAAAAAGTGGCATGGGCTGAGATGCCGAGGTTGCGGCTGGCGGTGATGGCTTTTTTAACCTGGTCGACCGCCCAGGCCTGGCGCGCCTTGGGGTCGCCCTGTACCGAGGCGGCGGCAAAACCGTCAAACGCTGTGTCGTAGGCTGGATGGACAGCGACAAGCTGACCCTGCAGGTGGGTCGACAATTCGGTTACTTCGACGCCATTTTCTTTCGCTTGGCCCTTGAATTCGTCGCAATAATCCTTGC
>JBCCRB010000233.1:0-5134 GCA_039208465.1 Pseudomonadota bacterium | reverse complement strand
TGGTGATCATTGGCAGCCTGTCGTGCCTGGGTTTTCAGACCGCGATCATACGCTTCGTGCCGCAATATCGGGAGACCGGCAATCTTGAGCATCTGCGCGGGATTTTGCTGACCAGCCGGTTGGCGGTGCTTTTGGCATCGACTGTCGTGGCGGGTCTGGTGATTGCGTTGGTTCTGGGTGCGCGCAGCTGGATCGAGAGCTATTACGTGCTGCCCTTCATCATCGGCGCCTTGAGCCTGCCGATGATCTCGCTTGGTGACACGTTGGATGGCACCGCGCGGGCGCATGGCTGGACCGTGCGGGCACTCACGCCAAGCTATATCGTGCGGCCGCTGTTGATCCTCGTCCTGATGGCGATGGCCTATGGGCTTGGCTATTCGATAGACGCGCTGACCGGCTTGGTCTGCGCCGTGCTTGCCGCCTATCTGACCACCGTCGGTCAGTTTCTGATGACGGCGCAGCAAGTGGATGCAAATCTGCCGGCGGGTCCGCGTGCCTTTGCCGTGCCGCTGTGGGTCAAGGTGGCGCTGCCGATCTTTCTGGTCGAAGGCTCGTTTTTCCTTTTGATCAATGCCGATACGCTGATGGTCGGGCTGTTGATGGCGCCCGCAGATGTGGCGATCTATTTTGCGACGGTAAAAACGCTGGCGCTGGTGCATTTCGTGTTTTTTGCCGTCAAAGCGGGGATTGCGCACCGGTTTGCCGCGCTTCTGGCCGATGGCGATAACAATGCGGTGCACGATATGGCGCTGCGCAGCGTGATGTGGACCTTCTGGCCATCCCTTCTGATGGGGGTCGTGTTGCTTGCCTTGGCGCCCTTGCTCTTGGGCATGTTTGGCGCCGAGTTCCGGCAGGGCTATCCGCTGCTGTTCATCCTGGTGACCGGCGTTGTTGTGCGCGCCGCGATTGGCCCGGCTGAAAGCCTTTTGACCATGGCTGGTCATCAAAATGCCTGTGCCGTGATCTTTGGCAGCGTGCTGGTGGCCAATGTTGCGCTTAATGCGGTGCTGATCCCGTGGATCGGCCTGTTTGGTGCGGCGACGGCCACTTTTTTGGCGACATTGATCGAAGTGTTTGCGCTTTATCAACTCGTTTACCGGCGTATTGGCGTGCGCATGTCAATCTTGAACGCGCACAAAGTGTCGGCGGTTCAATGAGATGGCTGTGATCCCTGTCCTTGAAGAAAATGTGCTTGTGCCGGCCGGTGTCGATCTCGGCACCGACATCCCGTCATTGGCCTTTGAGGGCGACGCGCGCAGCAATCCGGGCCTGAAAACCGCCCGCAAATTGGTGGTTTTTCCCTCCGAAGCCGGTTTCGACATTCTCAGCGATATCGACCAGATCACCGATCATGCGGTCGAGCCAAACATCTTCTTTTCGCCGCGCTTTGCGATCCCCGGTCTTTCGCGGCTCGATGAGCGCGATGTGCGCCTACTCCTGTTGCATGATCAGTTTGAAAACGAGCCGACTGACCGCCGGGTGGGTGATGCCTGCTTCATGATGCCGTTTACGGTTGAAAAGCCGGGCTTTCAGATCGGCCCCGATATTGTGCGCGCCTGGTCGAGCCCGTTTGGCCCTTACGGCCTGCCCCTCGTTGAGCGGCGCGGTGCCGGGCAGATTATCGACGATCTTTTTTCAACGCTTGATCAACCCGGCGTACAATTGCCGAAGATTATCGTGTTCCCGGATATCTTCATGGACAGTCCGGTTGCCTCGATCATCCGTTCAACGGCGCTTTCTGCCGGGTTGCCGCTGGCGACCTCCAAGCCGCGTAACCGCCCCTGGCTCGACGCAACCATTGATGCCGACAGCTATATGGATCAGGCGCTCGGGTCGCACCACCGGCGTAATCTGGGCCGCCTGTGGCGGCGCATGGAACAGCTTGGGCCGGTGACCTTTGAAATCGCCCGTGCGCCCGATCAGGTGCGCATCGAGATGGAAGAATTTCTGCTCTTGGAAAATGCCGGTTGGAAGGGAAGGCGGCGCACATCGCTGGCCTCTGACCGGTATCGCGCCGCCTTTGCGCGTGAAGCGGTCAATCTGCTGGCCGAGCGCGACCGGTCGCGGATTTTCACGTTGAAGATTGGTGGCAAGGTGATCGCATCCCTGATCGTCTTCATTGAAGGCGGGCGGGCCTGGACCTGGAAAACGGCTTATGAAGAGGGTCTGCGCGAGTTTTCGCCTGGCATGCAATTGATGGTGCGCACCACGCAGACGCTGCTGGATGATCCCAACGTGACCTCAGCGGATAGTTGTGCGCTGCCGGACCATCCGATGATGAGCCGGATCTGGAAGCAATCGCGGCCGATCAGCACGCTGGTTGTGGGTATAAGCTCGGCCAAGGACCGCGATGTGCGCCAGGTCGCAAAGCAGATCGATCTTTATCGTTCGACGCGCGAGACGGCGAAAAATGTTGCCGACAAGGTGCGCGGGATATTGCAGCGACGACGCTAGGTCCGGTCTCTGAACAGCCGCCGCATGATCTTGCCGCTTTCGGTGACGGGAATGCGGTCGACGATCTCCACATGGCGCGGATAGAGATGGGCCGACAACCGGTCGCGCACATGGGCCTTTAATGCGCTTTCCAGATCTACGATTTTTTTGCCTGCGTCCGTGACGGTTACGAACGCAGCGACGGTTTGTGTGCGTTCGGCATCGGCAAGGCCGACGACGGCGGCCTCGATCACATGATCATGGCTGCGCAGGCACTCCTCGATTTCGGCCGGGCCAATGCGGTAACCGGCGGAGGTGATGATGTCGTCATTGCGCGATTTGAAGGTGAACCAGCCCTCTTTTGACAGCGACGCCAGATCGCCGGTGCGGATCCAGCCATCGACGATCTTTTCCGCGCTTGCTGCGGCATCTTCAAAATAGCCGATCAGGGCGACGGGCGAGCGCGCATCAATGATGATCTCGCCTTCGCCATGCTCAACAATTTTGCCGTCTTGTGTACGCAGGCGCACTGTGTGGCCGGGCACTTGCTGGCCCATGGAGGCCGGGTTGCTGATGCCGAGGCGTGCACAGGAGCCGATGATCGCGTTGCACTCGGTCTGGCCGTAAAATTCGTTGACCGGCGCGCCGAGCCTATGGGTGGCGGCGGCGTGCGCCTTGGCGCCCAATTGTTCGCCGGCGGCGCCGACAGCGCGTAAGTGTAAGTCGGGTGTTTTGCCTTGATGGGCGGCGATCATGCGGATCGCGGTCGGCGGCATGAAGGCGTTTGTGACGCGATGGCGCGCCATCACATCAAGCGCCCAGGATGCAGAAAAGCGCGGCGCGTTGGCGGCAACGACCGGCACTTGAAAATAAAGCGCGGGCAGCAGCGCGTTGAGCAGGCCGCCGGCCCAGGCCCAATCGGACGGCGTCCAGAAGACATCGCCTTGTTGGGGCATGAGTTCCTGCGCCAGTTGGATGCCGGGCAGATGGCCGAGCAACACGCGGTGGCCATGCAATACGCCATTGGGTTGCCCGGTGGTGCCGGAGGTGAACAGCATCATGGCCGGATCATCGGGGCCGGTGTCGGCGATCGTGGCCAGCGGTTTGGCCGCTTCAAACGCCGGGTCAAATTCCAGCGCATCGGGGGCCGCGCCATCAACGCAAAGCGCGATCGTTTCGCGTGGGGGTGCAATCTCGCTTTGGCGCCAGCGGGCGAGCGCCTCACTGGTGGCGACAAAGATCTTCGGGCGGGCCTTGGCGATGCGGTAGCCGATGGCCTGCGGCCCGAACTGGGTGGCGAGCGGCACGGCAATGGCGCCGAGCCGGTAGGCCGCCAGATGGATGGCCACCGCCTGCCAGCCCTGCGGCAATTGGATGGCGACACGGTCACCGCGTGCAACGCCGAAGCCGGCCAGCAGGGCGGCGCATTTTTGCGCGCACTGGTCGAGCTGTTGCCAGGTCATTTTCTGAGGATTTTGATCGCTGCCCTGATCGAGGATCAGCGCGATGGCATCCGGTGCGGCGCTGGCGTGGCGGGCCGCGCAGGCCTCGGCAATGTTGAAACGCTCTGGGATATGCCATTGAAACCCGTCGCGCAGCGCAGCGAAGCTATCAATATCGGGCGGGAGCATGGCTGGGCTTTCGACTGGGGGTTTTTCAAGCGGCTCGTCGCCGGGGCACCATCTTAAAACATCGCTATGCTGCTTTGCAAAAAAATCGCCCCGCCCGGCCGCTAGACTTTAGCGGGATGCCGACGGACCCGCTTGATGAATGTCACCAATTTTGGCGTTTTCTGTGCTATGCAAAAAGGTGACTGCTATCGACTAGACGGAGACGAACCATGAGAAAATTGCTTATCGTGCTCGGTGCCTCCCTTGCACTGACAGCGTGTACGACCGCCGAGCGCACCGCGACCGGCGCTGGCGTGGGGGCCGTGGTTGGCGGGGCTGTGTCCGGCACGGCTGGCGGTGTTGTTGCCGGCGCGGTGATTGGCGGGATCGGGACCTATCTTTTTGAAAGGGCCGATGGGCTTTGCCAGTATCGCAATCCGTCAGGCAATATCATTACCCGCCGGTGTCACTGGAAGTAACGCCAAGCCAACGCATGCGCGCGTTTAAGGGTTGCTGGCCCGTGCCAGGCGGCCAGTCGTTTCTTGCGCCTATCGGCAACCACGGGTAGACGATGTTTTTCAACGCAACCGGATTAGACGCAGTGCACGGCCAACGGGTTCATATTGTGGGCGTATCACCCAGAACCGGCACGACATTACTCTCGGAGGCAATGGCAACCTGCTTTGATATTGCCAATGTTGAAACGCATGAGAAAACCTGCGCCCAGTTGAAATGGACCCATGGCGTTTACCTCACAAAAAGACCCACCGAGCTGGGCTTTGTCAGACAAAGGCTGGCGAGTGATCGGCGTTTTTGGGTCATGTGCATGGTGCGTGACCCGCGCGATATCATTGTCAGCCGGCACGACAAAGAGCCGGACAAGTTCTGGGCGCCGCTGCATTTTTGGAAAACTGAAATCGCCGATCTGCGCCGCGTTGCGTCTCACCCGCGCTTTCTGACAATTCGGTATGAGGACCTTGTCATGCAGCCGGACGCGGTCCAGGACCGCATTCAGGCGCGGCTCCCTTTTCTCAGAAAAACGGCCAAATTTTCCGAGTTTCACAATTTTGCCGCGCCGTCGGCCAAGTCGG
>JBCCRB010000232.1:0-5141 GCA_039208465.1 Pseudomonadota bacterium | reverse complement strand
CCAGGCTGCGCTACACTCCGGCCTTTGAAATCAAGATTTCCGGCGCGTTCTAACCGAGGCATGCATAAACGGCAAGAGACCGGGCAACGACGCGCCCGATCCCTTCTCATCTGCCTCTTCAAGAGCGCTAGAAGCTGATCGCAAGCCCGCCTGATACGCCCGCGCCGTCCCCCTTGTCGCCGTCTGAGCCGAGCGTTGTGCGGTAGCTGGCCGACCCGAAGAGCGTGCTTCTCTCATTGATCGCGTAACTGCCGCCGATCTCGACCTCACCCCAGATGGTGTTGGGATCGATGCCAAAATTTAAGCCGCCATACTCGACATCCTGTTCGCCGGAGAATTCCTGGATCGCATTGGCCGCAGCAAACAGCGCATAGCCGACGCCACTATATTGATAGAGGAGACCAAGCCGCCCGATGGTTGACGTATCGTCGCCAAAGGAGACCAACGTTGACGTGCTGTCGGTAAAGTCATCGGTGCTCACCCGACCGATCTGAAGCTGCGCCTGCGGGATCAGCACGCTGTTCGGTGTCAGATCAAAGGCTTTGCCAACCTCGAAGCTGAAGGCCGTGGTGCCTGTTGTTACGTTAGTCGCCAAGGATCCAAAACCGGACGAGGCAAAGTCGGACGACATTTGACCAAACTCGACCTGCGCGTCGGCATAGAAGCCGCCGTCATGCAACCAGGTGGCGCTGGCGCCAAGCGTGAAGCCGTTGCTGTCGATCGAGCCCGAGCCAATCGCAAAATCAGCGTCATTGTTCAGCCAAAGAATACTGCCCTGCACGCCGAAGACGAGGCGGCTCGCGTTGACGGCGTGCTCATACGCCGCGCCGAAGCGCAGATTGAAGCGTTCGCTGTCCAGTTCGGTTTCGTGATTGGTGGACGCATAGGCCAGATTTTGCCAATCGGCCTCGATTTGCATCCAGGCGCCACCGGCGTTGGCGCCATCAAGCACGTCGGCCAGATCAGGGCTGGCGGCATAGCCGAGGGGGGTGACGGCTTGAGGCGTCTGCCCCACTGGTACGCGCCCGCCGAAACGGGCGGCGAGGCCCGACAATTGGGTGGCGCTGAGCAGCGCGGCCGCGCCAACTTCGTATAGGCTAGCTGATGAGGACAGAAGCGGATTGCCCTCCTCATCGAACAGGTTTGCCAGGAAAAAACTTGAGTCATCGACGCCAATGTCGGCGCCCAGCGCGTAAGCGTAGAAGGGCGTTTCATAAATCCCGCCCGGAAGCGCGAAGGCTGTCTGCTCTACTGCGCCCTCCACGGCGATCAGCAAAATAGAATCGCCCGGTTCCGACGCAAATGACACAGGGTTGATGTCAATCAGCGCCGTGCCGGTGACATCACCTTCAATGATCATGTTGTCAGCAAGGCTGTTTGCGAAGTCCACATCGAAGGTCAGCATGCCGCCATCGCCTTCGAAGTCGCCAGCTTGAGTGAACACGCCATCGGTCAAGCCGTCTGCAAAACTCAAATTACCGCCGTCCAGAACGCGCAGGATATCCGTCTGCAACGTTTGCGTACCCGGGATGGAAATCTCTGAGCCGTTGCTGATCTCAACGCTCTCCCAGTTCACGAAATTGGTCGTCGTGATCGTACCGCTGGAGCCGGAAAAGATCAGATGGTCCACCCCATCGCGACCATCCAGAAGCTCGGTCGCGCTGAATTCACCGCCGGCAAAGATCAGTTGGTCATTGCCCGCGCCAAAAAGCAGGTCCCCGGCAATCCTTGCCCCGGTGTGAACGGTCATTGTTGTATCAGAGACGCTGGTTTCGGCCTGTTCAAAGGCCACGCCACTTGCAGACGAAACATCTGCGCCCGCGAACAGGTTTACACTTGTTGGGGCGGTATTTGCGGCGTTCACCTGGATGGCAACATCATTGGCAAAGACGGACCCGGAAACATCTATTGCCGTCTCGCCAACGCCCTGATTATAGGCGAAAATACCGGCAGCGTAACCGGTCACGTCGCCTTGCGAAATGATGGTTAGATCCGTGCCCATGTTTCTTGCGAAGATGGCAGCAAAACTGTCATAGTTAAATGGCTCGTAAATGTAGGCTAATTCGCCTGTACCGGTGGCGGTCACCGAACCGCTGGATGTGATTGTCAGCGCGCCTGAACCTTCATTGGCAGCGTAGATCCCGGTATAGTTACCGGTCACATCGCCCCTTGCCGTAATGATCAGATCCGTGCCTTCGTTCCAGGCCATGATCCCGTCCCCGTCGGTGCCGGTCACCGCCTTTTCGGTTGTGATGTTGATCACACCGGAACCGTAATTCCACGCAAAGACTCCATAACCTTGTGCGCTAACTTCGCCCTTTGCATGAATGATCACGTCGGTGCCGTTGACGAACCTGTTCCCGGCGTAGATCCCGTAGCCATTAGACCCGTCGTCATAATCGGATTTGGTGGACGTCACTGCCTCTTCAGTTGTAATACGCAGCACGCCGGAGCCGTCATTGAGGGCTTTTATTCCGATATATCCACCCGTCACAGTGCCCTGCGCATGAATGATCAGGTCAGTGCCAGCATTGTCGTTTAAGGCGTCGATCCCATTAGCATAGGTTCCGGTTACGGCCTGATGGGTGGTGATCTTCAGGTAGCCTGTGCCGTTATTCCAGGCATCAATCCCGTCATTGCCACCTTTGACTTCGCCTCGCGCATCAATGATCAGATTGGTGCCTTCTCGGGACCGATTCCAGGCATCGATGCCTTCATCTTCGCTGCCGGTTACTGCCTGGAGGGTGGTAATCCTGAGCTCGCCGGAGCCACGGTTTAGAGCGTAAACTCCGTTTTCACCCCCGTAAACCTCGCCCCGCGCATCGATGATCAGGTCGGTGCCTTCGTTAGTGGCATTGATACCTACCTCATTGGTGCCGGTCACCGCCGCGTAGGTGGTTATTTTCAGATAGCCTGATCCATCGTTTTCGGCATAGATCCCGCGCTCAAGGCCACTGACTTCGCCCCGCGCATCAATGATCATATTTGTACCGTAAGTTGTGTTTGTAGCGGCGATGCCGTTGCCAGTTTCGCCGGTCACCTTCTGAAGGGTGGTAATCCGCAATTCACCGGTGCCATTGTTTTCAGCATAGATCCCGTCCTCACCGCCACTGACTTCGCCCTGCGCATCAATGGTCAGGTCGGTGCCGTCGAACCCGTTCCAGGCAAAAATCCCGATCTCATCGGTGCCGGTCACCTTCTGCAGGGTGGTAATCCGCAATTCACCGGTGCCATCGTTTAGGGCGCTGATCCCGCGATAAAGGCTACTGACTTCGCCCCGCGCATCAATGATCAGGTCGGTGCCTTCGTTTATGGCACTGATCCCGACCACATTGGTGCCGGTCACCGCCTGGAGAGTGGTAATCCGCATCTCACCGGTGCTATCGTTTTCGGCATTGATCCCAAACTCATAGCCTCTGACGATGCCTTGCGCATAAATGACCAGGTCGGTGCCGTCGTCGTTTTCGGCAGTGATCCCGTTGAAAGCCTCGCCGATCACCTCACCGGTTGTCGTGATCGTCAGGGCGCCTGAACCGTTATTCTCTGCAACTATGCCGCTGTTATCGCCTGTGATTGTGAGCCCACCGGCTTGCTGTTCAAAGGTGAGACCGCCCGTGCCTGTGAGATCAAGCGCGTTGTCGATGGAATCCACGGTGAACGTGTTGTCCGCATATACATCAAGCGGATCACCGCTAAGCACTTGCGGATCATTAGTGGCCCCAGAACACACAAAGGTGTCCGGCGAGACGGGGTTAAAGCAACTGGCGTGTGCGCCGCTGGTTGTCACGACCAATCCGGACGTCGCCGCTGCGGCCGCGACGGCCGAGGCCACTGCCCCGCGCTGTAAGCCGGTAAAGAGCCCGCGCAGCAATGCCATGGAAGAAACGCTCATCATCAGATGGCCGATGGATGGCGACATGGACGCCGCCTGGCCCTTGAACTTGGTGATGCGCCCGCCGCGGAGCATGCGCGCACTGTGGTTCATGTGTTCATGGCGCGCCGCCCGCCCATCAGATGGGTGTGAATTTTGCGTGGAATTGTGTGTGTCTGCGAGCGTTTGCCCTGCCGCTTCGTACAACATGTGTGCCCCTAATCTTTAAACCCGATGGCGGTTTAAGCGCTACTCTTCCTATCCATAATACTTACGTTATTTTATTCACGTAATTATGCTCATCTTTTGATATAGTATTGATCAATTCGCCTAGACAAAATAAATGCCTTTGATCAACTATATATTTTTCTTTTGGTTATATCGTATTTTTTACAAGTAAAAGCTGTAATCGCCGAAATTATCACTTATTTTTGCTTATCTTCGCAATCATGTTTCTTTTAAAGCGCATGATGCATTTTGGTCACACCAAATAAGGACAGAGCGCGCCGCATCACTCAGATGCGGCGAACGCGGTGTCAGGGGCTAACGAACGATGTGTGGGGCGCTTGCCGTCAGGCGCGCATGTCGGGGATCGTCGACACTTCTTCCTGGCGGCCAATGGCCTTGAAGACGGTTTCCACAATGCCTTGCGCATCAAGGCCGGCCAGCTCATACATGCGGTCGGGCGATGCCTGATCCACATAGCGGTCGGGCAGGAACAGCGAGCGGAATTTCAGGCCATTGTCCAGATAACCATTGCTGGTCAGGAAGTGCGCGACGAAAGAGCCAAAGCCGCCAACGGAGCCCTCCTCGACCGTGATGATCAATTCATGCTCACGTGCGATCTGGCCGATCAGTTCCTCATCGATCGGCTTGGCGAAGCGGGCATCGACCACTGTTGCGGGCAGACCAAATGTGTCGAGCTTTTCAGCAGCGAGCAACGCCTCTTTCAAACGGGCACCCAACGAGATGATGGCGATATTGCCGCCTTCGCGCATCACGCGGCCCTTGCCGATTTGCAGCACTTCACCGCGTTCAGGCAGATCAACACCCATGCCCTCGCCGCGCGGGTAACGGAAGGCGATCGGGCCTTCCTGATAGTCAGCGGCGGTGCGCACCATGTGCTTGAGCTCAGCTTCATCGCCAGCGGCCATGACCACCATGTTGGGCAGGCAGCCCAGATAGGCGATATCAAACGAGCCGGCATGGGTTGCGCCATCGGCACCAACGAAGCCCGCCCGGTCGATCGGGAAGCGGACCGGCAGATTCT
>JBCCRB010000231.1:0-5178 GCA_039208465.1 Pseudomonadota bacterium | reverse complement strand
GTTTTGCGCGGCGTCGTTGCGCATGATTCCTACTCGGTGGCTTTACGTCGCCGTGGTGACTGGCCACGTCAAACGTCAGAAAACGCTGTCGGCCACGGTGAGCCCAGCCCATTGGTCTCAGCAAAAGATCATTTGCCGGAGCTGCCGCCGTCTGAATGGGCAGACGATCTCAATGTGATGTTCAGCCAAAGCCGTTTTATGAGCCTGGGTGATGCCGAGTTCAATCGGTGCGTGCGTCACGATCATTGTCTGGCCTTGCTCATCGTACGCGTCGATGGCTTGAAACATCTGAGCCGACAGATCGGTGCGGCCAGTGCGGACAAGGTCCTAACCGCGCTGACGACACGCTGGCGCGGGGCTATCCGCGACCATGATCTGATAGGCCGCTTGGGCGTTGAAACATTCGGCATCCTGCTGCCGGAGACGGACACGGAACGGGCTGCTGCTGTTGCGGCAAGGCTGCGTGATGCGATGGCCAAGGAGAGCGCATCCGGTTCCCATCCAAAAACCGATTTAGAGCTTGAGGTTGGCGTGTCATCACTGTCGTCCAACCATCACTGCTTCGATGACATCTATTCTGACGCCGAGATGGTCCTCACCAACAGTTTGAAATCAAAGCAATTTAACCAGAGTAGCGTGGTTGCGTAGAATGCATTTATCAAGTGGCACATGTCCGGTTCGGGCTGTCGGTTTTTTGCAAGCGGACCCGTTCGCATGAAAGCGGCTTGGTTCCGACCGGGCATTATCGCCACCGGCTTAGCGGTTCTGGTCGTGTTGGCCGCCGGTTATTTGGCTGACCGGCAAAATAGCGCGCTTTACCGCGAGCAGGCACGCGCTGAAGTTGCCGAGAGCCTGAGCCAGTTGCGCACGGACATGGAAACACGCCTTTATGGCAGCGTTCAGCTTATCCGCGGGCTGGTTGGTGTCATTGCTTCTGAACCGGATATTGATCAGGCCAAGTTCTCGCGCATTGCCTCCAGACTTTTGGACGGGCAATCGCAAATTCGCAATATCGCCGGCGCCCCAAATCTGGTGGTCGAACTGATGCACCCACTGGCCGGCAATGAGGCGGTTATCGGCCTAGACTATATGCAAAATCCTGACCAACGCGACGCTGTGGTGGCGGCAATGGAACTTGGCACGGTTGTGTTGGCCGGACCGGTTGATCTCGTGCAGGGCGGCAGTGGTTTCATCGTACGCTATCCGGTTTTTGTCGACCGGCCGGATAATGCGGGCACCAAGCCCTGGGGTCTGATTGCAGCGGTGATCGACGTCGATCAGTTTTTTGCGCAAAGCGGGCTGTTAAGCGAGGCATTGCCGGTGCAGGTGGCGCTGAGCGGGCGCGACGGCGTGCTGTCGCACAATGGTGTCTTTTTTGGCGAGCCGGATATTTTGAACCGGGATCCGGTAACAGCCCAGGTTTCATTGCCGGCCGGCGGTTGGCAGATCGCGGCGATCCCGCAGGGCGGATGGCAAGAGCTGCCCCGCGATGTCTGGTATTTTAGGGCGATGCTTTGTGCCGCGGGTCTTCTTGTGGTGTTGCCGGTGGGGTTTGCCGGCTATTTGCATGATCAGTTGCGTGCGCGATCCGGCAAGCTTTCGCATCGCGAAAGCGAAATGCGCAAACTTTCGCAGCGCCTGAATCTTGCCTTGGAAACCTCGAAAATCGGCATTTGGGAACTGGATCTGGACAGTGGTGAGCTGCGTTGGGACCGCAGAATGAAGGAGCTGTATGGCGTACGCCAAGGCGAAAGCCCGGATGCGGTTGAGCATTGGATAAACAAATTGCACCCTGATGATCGGCCGAAGGCCGTGGCCGAGTTTGAAGAGGCTTTGGAGTCGCGCGATACGTATCGTTCGGTTTTTCGAATTGTTCCAAAAGCCGGCACTGTCCGCTGGATCAGGACCATCGGCGCGTCACATCAGGACAGCGACGGGCGCAAAATCATCATTGGCGTCAATTGGGATGTGTCTGAAGAGCTGCAACTGAAAACTGAGTTGATCGAAGCCAATCAGAGCACCGAATTGCGTAATCTGGAATTGGAAGAAGCGCGCAAGCAGATGGAGCATAATTCGCTGCATGATGTACTGACCGGTTTGCCCAATCGACGTTTCCTCGATGAGCGGGTTTTCGGGCCTGACGCTGATGTGTCTCCGACGGCGCTGGTTCACATTGATCTGGATCGTTTCAAGCAGATCAATGACACGTTGGGGCATGCGGCAGGTGATGCCATGCTGGTGCATGCGGCGCAGGTTTTGCGTCAGAACACGCGCGGGACTGATCTTGTCGCGCGGGTTGGTGGCGATGAATTTGTTGTCGTGATCACCAATCGTGTTGACGAGGCTTGGCTTGAGAGATTTGCCCACCGGATCATCACTCAAATGCAAAAGCCGGTACGCTACAAGGATCAGACCTGTCGGTTTGGCGCCAGCATCGGGATTACATTGGCCGACAATGATGGTGCTGCTTCCAACAGCCAAATGTTGATTGATGCCGATCTGGCGCTTTACCGCGCCAAGCGTTCGGGGCGGAACCGGTATGAGTTTTTTGATGCTTCTTTGAAGGCTGAGATTGTTTCCCAGAAGCAGTTAGCCGATGAAATCCTGACTGGCCTTGAGCGGCAGGAGTTTGCTCCCCATTTCCAACCGCAATTTGATGCCAATACGTTGGATATTACGGGCGTGGAAGCCGTTGCCCGGTGGAACCACCCAACGCGCGGGACCTTGGCCCCCAGCGCGTTTCTTGAAATGGCTGAGGAGTTAAGTGTCGTCCACCACATTGACCGGATGATCCTGTTGAAGACGCTTTTCCAGTCGAAAAGATGGGAGGCGGCAGGTCTGGCGATACCGCGTAAATCGGTCAATGTGTCTGCCGGACACCTGAATGATCCGGAGCTAATGAAGCTGCTGCATGGTTTGCCGATCGTGCCTGGTGAATTGTCGTTTGAACTGCTGGAATCCATTTTCCTTGACGACGAGAATGAAACGGTCAGCCAGAACATCAACAGCCTGTCCGATTTGGGCATCGATATCGAGTTGGATGATTTCGGCACCGGGCATGCATCGATCATCGGCCTTTTGCACCTCAACCCGGCGCGGTTGAAAATTGAAAGACGCTTGGTCAAGCCGATCGTTGATTGTGCGCGCCAACGCAAGATCGTTTCGTCGATCATCGAAATCGGTAAATCACTGGGTATTGAGGTTGTCGCAGAGGGTGTGGAAACACTGGAGCATGTCGCCGTATTGCGGGACCTTGGCTGTGAGACGCTGCAAGGATTTGCGCTCGCTAAGCCGATGACAACCAGTGAATTGATCGAATTTGCCAACAGCGAAGTTTGGCGGCAGCGCGCTGCGTGATGCGGCACGCAAGCAGAAGAAGCAAGGCAAGCAGGATCTGAGGTGGGATAGTGGAAGGGACACAAAGAACCATGTTGCGCGTTGGTATCGGCAATTTGATTCAAATGCCGACGGGTGACCGGTGTTGGTCCAAGTTGGACAGTGGAGCGCGCGGTCGCCATGGCTGATGTAAGCGATCATACGAACCGACCGCCCCGTGCGCGCGCCTTGAAACAGGGATTTGCTGGTTGGTCTGAATTGCAAAGTGCCATTGAGTGCACCGTGCGCGATATTTCTGATGGCGGCGCGCGGCTTCAATTTGCTGATACAGCGGTCCTGCCGCCGACCTTTGAGTTGAGCATTCCGATCGATGGCACCATAACGCCCTGTGAAGTGGTCTGGATGAAGTCCGGCATGGTGGGCGTGAAGTTCATCGGCTTGAAACGCCACTCAAAATCGCGCCGGCGCGATCAGGTGCTGACGGCCTATCGTGTTGATGAAAACCGGCTATCAGCGCGGTCAGCAAGCTCCGATGCAGCGGTCATGGCACCAAAACCAATAGAGCCGGCATCGGTACCGCCGCCAGAGCCCGATCCAGAGTCTTCCCTTTATCGTCCGCGCCCCAAGAAAGTCGCTTTTGGACGGCGTGGCTATGAGGCCGACTACTAATTGTCATGGCGGCAATGGTAAGCCAGTTCTGACCCATAATCGAACAGATCCCTGGTCGAAATTGTGTCGCCTTTACTGTAAGTTAAGCGAGCTAAGGTAGGGCTTTGTGAGAGGGATCGCCCCGCCGTGCAACATGATGCTGCGCCACCGGCCGGGCTCATCGTTGCAATACTCATTCTAATGTATCGCGCGCCGGGGCAAATCGGGCCAGTCAAGCTTCAGCGGCGTCCGCTGCGAGGCAACGCGGCCGTCATCATCCCCATGTTCAATACCTGTAATGTGGGAGCCCTCATGGCACGCAATCATAACAATCTGGCATTTGCCGCCCAAAACGCACCGGCCACACCCTCGCAAAACAAAGCTCTTAGCTCTCTTAGTCGCATCAATTCCCAATCAACCAACCAATTGCTGGATCAGATGGGTTGGCTTGATGTGCTGGTCGATAATTTTCCGGGCGGCATAGCTCTTTTTGACCGCGACCTGAACATGGTTGTTTGTAATGACGCATTGAAGCATCTGCTGGATTATCCTGACGCCTTGTTTGCGCACGGCATGCCGAACATGGAGGATCTTTTTCGGTTCAATGCGGCGCGTGAAGAACACGGGCCAGGCGATATTGACGAGAAAGTCGCTGCCAAACTGGCACTGGTGCGCCAGCGGCAACCGCATCGCTATCAGCGCACACGGCAAAATGGCACCGTGCTGGAAGTTCGAGGCGCGCCGGTCGACGGGGGTGGATTTGTAACGACCTATCTGGATGTCACAGACCAGCAGCGCCGCCTGACGCACCTTGAAGTGTTGCTGGACAATTTTCCCGGCGGCATATCCGTATTCGACCGGCATCTGCAAATGGTGTTGTGCAATGATGAGCTGAAACGTCTGCTCGACTATCCCGAAGAGATGTTTGCCGGTCGCTTGCCGACGATGGAAGAGTTGTTTCGGTTCAATGCTGAGCGGGGCGAGTACGGAGCGGGCGATGTGGAGACGATCGTTGCCGACAAACTGGCTTTGGTCGATCTCTCAGCGACGCATCATTATGAACGCGAACGACCGGACGGGACGGTTCTTGAGGTTCGCGGTGTGCCGCTTGAGGGCGGCGGATTTGTGACGACTTACCTGGATGTGACCGATCAGCGTCAACGGGTACGCCGTCACAAATCCGCCGCCCTCAAG
>JBCCRB010000230.1:0-5205 GCA_039208465.1 Pseudomonadota bacterium | reverse complement strand
TCAAACACCGAACCAGTAGCCAAGGCGCGCAAGCGCCGTCGGCCAACTTTTTGGCCGCCCCGTCGGAGGCATTGAGCGAAGCGAAATTGCCGTGAGACAGAAAATGGCGCACCAGAAAGTTCAAACACTGAGCCAGCTGCCAAGGCGCGCAAGCGCCGTCGGCCAACTTTTTGGCCGCCCCGTCGGAGGCATTGAGCAAAGCGAAATTGCCGTGAGACAGAAAATGGTGGAGCCAAGGGGAATCGAACCCCTGACCTCTTCGCTGCCAGCGAAGCGCTCTCCCAGCTGAGCTATGGCCCCGTTTTGATCAAACCAAACGGTGTGGAGGGCGTCGTAAACCCGTCGCCCGCCGATTTCAAGCGACTTTCGTCACCCTCGCGTCAATCATCATCATCGGATGAAATGTCGACGATGCCGGAAACATCATCACCTTCGTCTTCATCATCATCAGGCAGGAAGGTGTCATCGTCATTATCGTCTTCAAGAACCTCGTCATCGGTATTGTCACCGAGATCCGGCAAGTTCTTGTCCTCGTCACCGCCGCTTGCCTCATCATCGGCGTCGTCGAGCGACAGCACTTCAGCGCCGCTTTCTTCGATCGCATCCTCATCCTCTTCCGTTTCAGCTTCCACCGCCTTCTCCTCAATGACATCGGGCTTCGTGTCATCGAAGAAGGACAGCGGATAGGATTTGCCGGTGTAAGGCGAGACAATGGGATCCTTGTTCAAGTCATAAAACTTGCGGCCTGTTTCGGGGCAGACGCGCTTTGTGCCTAGCTCGGGTTTTGCCACGGATCGTTTCCTTTAAGCGCTGCCGAAGAGGCAGTCATAGTGCGGGTTGCTGTGAAGGGTGGCGGTACCTAACCGTCCGACATCACGCTGTCAAAGCGAAATCTTGCACTTTTCGCGTTGCATTTGTCGCTTGACCCCATCATCAACACGTCAATGCCGATTTTGAACCTGTCCGGACGCTCATTTGGATCAGATACCTCTCATCATTGCCATCGATGGACCCGCTGCCTCGGGCAAGGGGACGCTCGCGCGCAGATTGGCTGCGCATTATGGATTGCGCCATTTGGACACCGGTTTGACCTATCGGGCGGTCGCCAATCATATGCTGCAAAATGGCCAATCCCTGAACAGTGAGGAAATCGCCGTCGCAGCCGCCAAGGCTCTCGATTTTACCGATATGGACCGCGCCGTGCTGGCCCGGCATGATGTTGGCGAGGCGGCCTCAAAGGTCGCGGTCATGCCAAACCTGCGGCGTGAATTGGTGGCGGCGCAGCGGCGCTTTGCCAATCAGCGAAATGGCGCTGTGCTCGACGGTCGTGATATTGGAACCGCCGTCTGCCCCGATGCGCAGGTCAAATTGTATGTAACCGCGTCGCCACAAACACGCGCCCGTCGCCGTTATCATGAAATCATGGCGGATCGCGGCGAGGCGGATGAGGTGCAGATTCTCGACGATATCAAGCGGCGCGACGAACGCGACATGAACCGGTCCGATTCCCCACTCAAACCGGCGCAAGACGCCCACTTGCTTGATACGACCGATATGACTATAGAGGCGGCGTTCAAGGCAGCGCTCACCATTATCGACGCCGCCAGGAGCACATAACATCTTCAAAAGCTGCCGCGCGCTGGAAGCCGCTTGAAGCGGACAGGCAGTTTTTTGGAGCAACACAAACCCATCCGGCGCTTTGCGCATGAGGCGAGCCAGAATATGCCGCCAGCGCATCAGGAGCTTAAATGTCAGAAATGAACCCAACGCGGGAGGACTTCGCGAGCCTCCTCGAAATGTCTTTTGAAACACGCGACACCATGGAAGGTCGCGTAACAGAAGGCGTTATCATTGCCATTGAAAAAGACATGGCAATCGTCGATGTCGGCTTGAAAACAGAAGGCCGGATCGCACTCAAAGAATTTGGCGCAGCCGGTCGCGATGGATCGCTGAAGGTTGGCGACAAGGTCGAAGTTTACGTCGAACGCGTCGAAAACGCCCTTGGCGAAGCCATGCTGTCACGCGATAAGGCCCGCCGCGAGGAAGCCTGGGTCAAGCTTGAAGCCAAGTTTGAAGCCGGCGAGCGCGTTGAAGGCCAGATCTTCAATCAGGTCAAAGGCGGCTTTACGGTGGATCTTGACGGTGCAGTGGCCTTCTTGCCGCGCAGCCAAGTCGATATTCGCCCGATCCGTGACGTCACACCGTTGATGCACACACCGCAGCCGTTCGAGATCCTGAAGATGGATAAGCGTCGCGGCAACATCGTCGTTTCCCGCCGGACCGTGCTGGAAGAAAGCCGTGCCGAGCAACGCTCTGAAATCGTGCAGAACCTTGAAGAAGGTCAGACTGTCGAAGGTGTTGTCAAAAACATCACCGATTATGGTGCCTTCGTTGATCTGGGCGGCATTGATGGCCTGCTCCACGTCACCGACATGGCATGGCGCCGGGTAAACCATCCGACCGAGATCCTGACGATTGGTCAGACGGTCAAGGTCCAGATCATCCGTATCAACCAGGATACACATCGCATCTCGCTTGGCATGAAGCAGCTCGAAGCTGATCCATGGGATACGATCGGCACGAACTACCCGATCGGCAAGAAGATCAGCGGCCGTGTCACCAACATCACCGATTATGGCGCGTTCGTTGAGATCGAGCCTGGTATTGAGGGCCTGATCCACGTGTCTGAAATGTCTTGGACGAAGAAGAACGTCCATCCGGGCAAGATCCTGTCTACCTCGCAAGAGGTTGATGTGATCGTCCTGGAAGTCGATCCTGAAAAGCGCCGTATCTCGCTCGGCCTGAAACAGACACTCGATAATCCGTGGAGCGCATTTGCCGTTGAGAACCCGGTCGACTCCGTCGTCGAGGGCGAAGCCAAGAACAAGACCGAGTTCGGTCTGTTCGTCGGCTTGGCTGGCGATGTCGATGGCATGGTGCATTTGTCCGATATCGATTGGAACCGTTCGGGCGAAGAAGCCATCGAAGACTACAATAAGGGCGACATGGTCAAAGCCGTCGTTCTTGACGTTGATGTCGAAAAAGAGCGGATCTCCTTGGGTATCAAGCAGCTCACAGACGACAAGGTTGGCGCTGCCGCTGCTTCCGGCGATCTGCGCAAAAACGCCGTCGTCACCGCTGAAGTCACCGCGATCACCGATGGTGGCATTGAGGTGAAGCTGGTCGATCACGAGGTCGAATCCTTCATCCGCCGTGCCGACCTGTCGCGTGACCGCGATGAGCAGCGGCCGGAGCGCTTTACTGTCGGGCAGCGTGTTGATGCACGCGTAACCCAGTTCGACAAAAAGACACGCCGGATTGGTCTGTCCATCAAGGCGCTGGAAATTGCCGAGGAAAAAGAAGCTGTCGCGCAGTTCGGTTCATCCGACTCCGGTGCCTCGCTTGGCGACATTCTGGGCGCAGCCCTGAAAGGCGACGAGAAGTAATCGCAGCCTTTACGGCCAAAACCAAAAAACCCGCCAAGGCGCCTCAGATGCCTTGGCGGGTTTTTCATTTGCCCGTTTAAGTGTTGGAAGGTTCGTACCGCCCCTTAATGGCGTAGGTCGTTGACCTCGCGGATAACGACATCATTGATCAACACGCCATTGCCTTGCCCATTCGTATCCGGCCAAATGCCCAGATAGTCGGTATAGGCAGAGCGCTCCTGCGCCCTTTTGCCAACCGCGCACCGGAAGGAATAGACATTCTTGCCCGGCTCCAGCTTGAACCGGCAGAGCCCGTTCTCGCCGCCACTTGAGTTCGCATAGCCAACCGCAAACTCCGCCCGACCCTTGGGGCTAAGCGGCTCTGCATTGATGGCAACTTCGATCATCCGCTCCGAACTGTTCTCACCTTGGCCCGCAAGGCGGAAAAACACGCCGCCGCGACGACCTTCCTGCTGAACCGGTTTTTCGCGATCGCTCAGTTCGACGCTGAAATCACTGTCTCTGGTTTGCAGCGCGGTTTTCCGGCGTTCTGTTGCTTCTTCCAAGGCTGCTTCAAAGCGGTCCACATGCCGTCGGCGCCACGCCCCATTGTGATCATCAATGTCCCTCTTATCCAACAACGCATGGAACTTGTCGCGCAGCGATTCGGCGATCTCGTCTGGATCTCCGGGCGCCAAGGCCATGTGTCGGGTGAAGGAATGCACCACCATATTGTGTTCAACTTCACTATGGCGCACTTCGGATTGATAGGCGTTTTGCTGTAGCATGAACTCAAACCTTACTTATGCCGGGACGGCCCGGCCTGTTACTCAGACACTCACAAGCGAAACGTGGCGACAGAATTCGTCAGAAAATAGTCAGTAAATAATCATAAAAAGGCTGAAATAAAAAATATTGATACAGCAATACAAGATTCGTGATTAGTAATTATGTTAATTTTTTAAAAAAAAGTGTACCCACTGTCCTGTATTGAAACAACGCAAGCTTTGTCGCCAAACGCATGGAAGTCGCCGAAAAGGCCTGCTAGATCTGTAATCATGTCGATTGCTGCGCAGATAAGGCGGGCCCGTGCGGGCGATCCAGTTCTGGAAGCCTTTGCCTATGAGGCAAGGCAGGAGGCGTCCGGTGCGCTGGGGCGTGCCGGACGAAAACTTGAAGATGCTGTGGCCGCGTTAGAACGCCATGATGCAACGCCCCGAGCCAACGCTGATCGCGACGACTTGGTTCAGGAAATTGCCGACCAGGCCTGGGCGATTATCATCCAGCGCGAGGCCTTTGGCATGACCGCATCGCGTGACATCGTCAAACATTACCGCGTGCCGCGCGAGGCAATGTCGCGCATGGGGATCGTCAGAAAACGGTAGAAGCTGCGTTTTCACGCAGCCAAATCAGGAGCGCGGCGTGATCATCCGCGATCACATCGGCACCTGCAGCAATCAGCGTTTGCGCATGGTCGCCAACCGCGTGCGATCCGCCCATAAAGCCGATCGTAAACATGCCGGCCGCCTTGCCGGCACGCACACCATTGGCACTGTCTTCCACAACGATCGTTTGTGTCGGCTCATACCCACCCATGTCACGCGCGGCATGTAAAAAGAGATCAGGTGCCGGCTTGCCATGCTCAACCATATCACCAGAATAGACATGATCACCGAAGAAAGGAGCAAGGCCTGTTCTTTCCAGCTTCCCGGGCAGGAACGCCATCTGCGTCGATGAGGCAACGCATTTGGGCGCCGAAATGGCGCCGAGCAAATCCTGC
>JBCCRB010000229.1:0-5209 GCA_039208465.1 Pseudomonadota bacterium | reverse complement strand
TTCGACTTGGGTTGCCTGCGAAAGGCCGTAGGAGGCGATCGGGTTGACCACAAGAACGAAGAACAGGCCGACGAGGAACGCACAGACCCAGGTCGGCCGCAGAAACGCCCAGGCCGAAACGCCGCTCGCGCGCGCCACCACCAGCTCATATTTGCGGTTCAGCCCGATCAGCGTCGCGATTGTTGCAAAAAGCAGGATAAACGGAACTGCGACCTGGATGATCATGGGCACACGCAAGGCCGAAACGGTCAGCGCGGCGCCCACGCTGTAGCCGGGCAATTGGCTCGTCCGGTTGGAAAATTCGGTAAAATCCACCAGCAGCGCGATTGAGCCGATGCCGAGCACGAAATAGACCGTGTTGGCGATCAGGCGCACGAAAATATAGCGCTGCAGCGTCGACATCACCGCGATACTCCCGCTTGTGCACGCCGGTTGCGGCGCGCCTCGGCCCACCGGTTGACGTAAAACAGGACCGTTTCGTGGGTTTTGAACTCAATGCCGCGCAGAAACATGAACAGACCCAGGCAAATACCAAGCACTGGGATGAGTAGGATGACGATGGCCAGATCCGGCGTATTCTTGGCTTCATTATAGGCGTAGTAGGAGGCCCAACGATAAAGCATCGCACCGCCAAAGGCGATGAACATCGAAAGACCGGCCGATGATCGGTGCGACTGCGGTTGCCCAACCACGGCGAGGGCGCACAGCGCAAACAAAATCGGTAACAGCCACTCGCTGAACCGCTTGATCACTTCAGCGCGCGCCTGGCCCGGCCATTTTTGCGCAAACCGGTCATCGTCGGGGACGTCAAGCAAATAACCGGTATCGCGCTCGTGCAGAAAATAGCGGGTCTCGCCGGCCGTGGAGCCAAATTGCGACAGGCTCAACGCATAGCTGTCAAACCGGATGATCGATACTTCCTGCGTGTCGCGATCGCGCCGATGGATCTGGCCATCGGCCATCGCCAACGCGTCCACGCCGTCGATCTTAGTCACGATTGCATATTTGGCAAAATAACTGAGCTGAACCTGTTCCTCGCGGGTGTCGGCAATCATCAGCCCGTTGAGTTGCCCATCGGCGCCTTTTTTATCGACATAGACGACAATGCCATTTTCTGGCCGCTCGAACCGGCCTTCGGTGATGAAAGAGCTCAATAGATCGCTGCGCGCCTCGGTCAGCGTGTGGCGCACGCCGCGATTGGATGGCGGTTCGATAAAATGGCTGGAAAACAGGATGAAGAGCGAGGCAAGCGACGCAACCGCCATTACCGGGCGCAAAATAGCCATGCGGCTGACGCCGGCGCTGGCAACCACGGGCAACTCGCTGTCGCTGTTGAGCGCATTGAACACATTGACCACGCCGATCAAGATGCCGAACGGCAATGTGAGCGCTATTAATTGCGGGGTCAGATAAGCCATCAGCGTCAGGAACACGAAAGCCGATTGCGCCGTTCCGGTGGCAAAATCGATATGCGTAACCGCTTGCGTCACCCAAACGACCGCGAGCATGGCCAGGAACGCACTGAAAGAGGCGAAAAACACCCGCCGGAAGATGTAAAGTTCAATCGTGCTCAAGTGGCATCTCTATCGGTCAAGGCTGCTCAAACCACAGATTCGACCGACGCCCAAGTGTTGAATTTGACTGTCTCGATCAACGTTCCGTTAAGAATATGACCCCACGGGCTAAATGTTTGCAAAAAGGCTTGGTTAACAGGAATAAAATGTCACGGCTTGCGATGCGCCATTGTCCTTGCCAAACGGGTATCGCTACACAGATTCATAACCGCACCGAAAAACAAAAAGGCCACCAATGTCCATTCTCCCCACGATATCATTTGCCAAACCAACGACGATCAAAAAGGGCGTTGCCATCCTTCTCGCCGGTGAAGGGGCTTTACAGGACGGGCAGGGCGGTGACATCGACCCGTCTGGCGTTCTGGTGCGCGCCGCCGAGACCGCGACCTTCAAGGGCAAGAAGAAGGAGAGCTTCAACGTGCTTGCGCCGCACGGCAGCGCCGCTGAGCGCATTATCGTTATCGGCATCGGCAAGCTGGACGAGCTGACCAACGCCGATTGGCTTGCCTTTGGCGGTGTTGCCAAAGCGATGGTCGGCGATGCGCCGATCGTCACGCTGCTGCCGCATGATGCCATGGGTGCTGATGAAGCCTCGCTCCTGGCACAGGGCTTCTGGCTGCGTGCCTATTCGTTCAAAAAGTACAAGAAAACGCCAAAGCCCGGCGACAAGGAAGAGCGCAAGGGCCAGAAACTGACCATTCAGTGCGCCGATGCGGCCGCCGCGAAGAAGAAATGGGGTGATGATGAAGGCGTGGCACGCGGTGTCATGCTGGCGCGCGATCTCGTCAACGAACCGGCTAACATTTTGGGCCCGGAAGAGTTTGCCAGCCGCGCCGGCGCGCTCGATGCCTTGGGTGTTGATGTCGAAATCCTGACCGAAAAGGACATGAAAAAGCTGGGCATGGGCGCCCTGTTGGGCGTTGCGCAAGGGTCGGTTCGCCCGCCACGCATGGTGGTCATGAAGTGGAATGGCGGCAAGGCCAAAGACAAGCCCATCGCCTTCATCGGCAAGGGCGTGACCTTTGATACCGGCGGCATTTCCATCAAACCGTCGGCGGGCATGGAAGACATGAAGGGCGACATGGGCGGCGCTGCCGCCGTGACCGGCCTGATGCATGCGCTTGCCGCGCGCAAAGCCAAGGTCAATGTGATCGGCATCATCGGCTTGGTTGAAAACATGCCCGATGCCAATGCCCAAAGGCCGGGCGATATCGTCACGTCCATGTCGGGCCAGACAATTGAGGTCATCAACACGGACGCCGAGGGGCGCCTCGTTCTGGCCGACGCGCTGACCTATTGCGGTGAAAAATACAAACCGCAGATGATGATCAATCTGGCAACGCTCACCGGCGCCATCATGGTCGCGCTCGGCAAGCATTATGCCGGTCTTTTCTCCAACAATGATGATCTGGCCGCGCAATTGACCGCCGCTGGCGAAGCGACCGGCGAGCGCGTTTGGCGCATGCCGATCGGGCCGGAATATGACAAGATGATCGACAGCAAGTTCGCCGATATGAAGAATATTGGCGGCCGTTGGGGCGGCTCGTGCACGGCGGCGCAATTCCTCAAGCGCTTTGTCGGTGAAACACCTTGGGCGCATCTGGATATTGCCGGCACAGCGATGGCCTCGCCTGCCAACGATATCAACACATCGTGGGGCTCCGGCTATGGTGTGCGCCTGCTCGATCAATTGGTCGCCGATGTGTATGAGGCCTGATATCACCCAGCGATGACGGAAATCACCTTCTACCACCTGACGGAAACAAGCGTTGACGATGCCCTGCCGGGCCTTGTCGAAAAAGCGCTTGGCCGGGGGTGGACGGTGACCGTGCAGGCGCAGGACGAGGAGGCAGTGACCGATCTGGACACGCTTCTGTGGGGATTTGACCCACAAGCCTTCCTGCCGCACGGGCGCGATGGTGATGCGGACCCTGAGGCTCATCCGGTCTTTGTGACCAGCACGCCGGACAATCCCAACGCCAGCCAGATGCGCTTTGTCGTCAATCGCTGTGCCTTGCCCGATGATCTGGCTCCTTTTGAGCGCATTGCCCTGATGTTTGACGGCCAGGACGGTGAGATTGTCGATGACGCGCGCACCAAATGGAAAGCCCTGAAAGCGGCGGGCCACGCGCTGACCTATTGGAAGCAGACACCGGAAGGCCGGTGGGAAAAGGCGGCTTAAGTGATGCGCTTTTTCGGGCTTTTGCTGATCATCGCCGGCGCGCTTGTTGTTTGGGGTTGGCCGGCAATTCAGGCGCAGTTCGCTAATTTCGAGATCGGCAAATACCGGGTGTATGATGATCGCGTTGGTCATGTGCCGGTCGCCAATTTAGAATTGGGGTCGAACGACCTGCCGATCCGTTTTGCGGTAACGGGGCAAGCGCGCTCGGTCAGCGAAAATGCGCCCGGCGTCACTGAATTGCAGCTCGATATCTTCCCGACCAACGCCAGCGCTGGGCAGCGCCGCCCCGTCCTGTCGACAGCGATGGCCTTGGTTGTGGAGCGCGACCAAAACCAGGCAGCGTCTGTTGCGACCCTCACCGCGATTGATCTGCCGACAATCATTTCCTTGGTCGACGGGCAATACACGATCGAAACCAGTGGCGATGCCGCCGGCGCCATCGATATTGCCCATCTGGACATGACGCTGACGGGCCGCGCGGGCGACGGCAGCAACGCCTACACGCCGATCGGCTACACGCTGATGGCAGTTGGCGGCCTGGCCTTCTTCATCAACCGCCGGTCTAAGAAATCGCGCCGTCGCCGTGATGATGATGATGACGATGATGACGACGACGAGGATGATGACGACGACGACGACGATGATGATGATCGCCGTCGATCGCGTCGGCGCCGTGGCAAAAAACGCCGGCGCAAAACCTCCCAGATCGGCCGCCGCATACCGCAGGAAGCGTCCAAACCGCGCGAAAAAGAGCCGGAAAAACCCACGCGCAAATGGGGCAGGGACGGAGCGGAGTGATTGCTGGTTAGTTGCCCATCCAGGCGCTAGATTGTAATAATCGTTACGCCAATACTGGTATGGGTAAGTTTTGTTTATTCGTGCATTCGGGATTTTTACAATACTGATTGCAATGACGGTGTTATGGACGACGGCAATTTTGGATCGAGAAAGAGATCGCTATCAGTTGGTGCGGGTAGGTTGGCAGGATAATAATACTCGTGTTTATGGGTGTTTACTCCATGTTGAGATTAAGGATGGAAAAATTTGGATTCAGGAGGATGGTGGAGAAGAGGCAGTTGCTGATCAGCTAGTAGCGCTGGGCGTGCCTGCAAAGGATATTGTGTTGGGATACCATGCGCCCCATGTGAGGCAATATACGGAGTTTGCGGTGGGCTGAAATGTAAAATACCGAAACTGAGGAATACTACATCTCTTCTAAAATGTCTCTAATTTCCTGGGTGCTAATGTTAGCGCGGTCTGATTTTGAGTAAATCGCCAATAAGATAAGAGGTTTGTCGTCAGTCATTGATGACATCCCACATTTGAGATAAGGGAATTGTGTTACTTGATTTTGCCTCCTGCCAAGCTTGTTTGAGGTTTTCTAGAACTTCTTCTTTAGAATCATCATCAAGATCGGAATGCTGTTTTACTAAGTTTCGTTGAATAGCAGATT
>JBCCRB010000228.1:0-5219 GCA_039208465.1 Pseudomonadota bacterium | reverse complement strand
TTTTCGTAGAGTTCAAATTTCTCAGGCTGCGTTGGTGCGGCAATCTTGCAATCGGTCTGATCGATCTGTTCGGCAATTTTACACAGCCTGATGCGCTGATTAACAGTCGGGTCTTGTTCAATTCCATCGTGATACGCAAAACGCCCGGCGCCCGTATCGGCGCCACGCCATCTCAGCCCCGTGTTGCGATCCACCCAAGGCCGATCATTGGCCTCGGCGTAAGCGCGCAGGGCAGAAAAGCTCCTTGTCCTGAACTGGTAGTAATCCGGGATCAGTCTGTCGTGTGGGCGATTTGAAGAAAATGCAAATGGGTATGTCGATGGCTCGCCGCCGTCGGAGATATTAAAGCCGGCCTCTACGACATCTTCACTGCAGTGCAGAAAGGGATGGATGATGCAAGCCAGTCTTTGTCTGACACCTTGTTTGATCCGCAGCGGATCATGAAACGGATAGTCGATGATGACCGATCTTGCGCCGCTTCTTTTTATCAAAACATCTGCGCGATGCGGTGAGGTCTTCGAAAACCGGACTTTGATGCTGCCTGGCTTGTATCCCGACTTCCACAAATCCTTGCGCGCGCGGACACTCATTCGTTGTTTCATCAGGTGTTCGCGGAACATGGTCTTTCTGTGTTCTGATAAGAGGACGGGAACCGGTAAGATTGGCCTTGTCGGTTTATCTAAGGCGCCAGGCGATCGAGCGGTGCTTCGCCCAAGTCTGTCATAGCCTTGCCTAAATAATGGGTCTCAATAATCTCCACGGCATCGCGAGTATTGTTGTGCATCGTCAGCGTCCGCGCAAATGCTTGTCCATTGCGCGCAATCTGTTCCGCTTCGTCATCGTGCGTTCGCGCCCAGTCCAGTTTTTCTGCAAGGTCGGACATGTCGGCTTTGACCGGCACATAGTGTACCCAGGGCTTTATGCGGTCATAATACCATTGCCGGTACCCGAACTGACTGTCGACTTTGAGAACGCAACACCCGAAATGCAGGCGCGCAACGAAATTGCTCCATGTGTTGGTCATGCCATCAATGTCCAGCGCGTACCGGTCATTGATCCATTCACTTTCGTCGATCCAGTCGCCCAGAACATCAAAATGGCGCAGGCGGGGTGCCAAGAGATGCGGCTCGGCGAGGGTAATCCTGCAATCAACATCATCCAACGTTTTGGCCAGTACGCAGAGGCGCAGCCTAGCCTTGACTGTGGGATCCCATTCAATGCCCGGCTCGGCCAGGTCCCGGCCATGCCCTGACTCGGTGCCGCGCCAACGCAATGTTCGCCGTCTGCTACGCCAAGGCTTGTCGTCCGCATCAGCGACGACACGGCACCTTTCGAACCCCTTCAACATGAATTGGTAGCAATCGGGTATCGGGATTTTGTCCGGGCGATTGGAAGAGAAAACAAAAGGCGTTTGTGTACCTTCAAAACCGTCGCCGATGGAACCGGACATGGTCTCAACAGCGTTGCTGCAATGGGCGAACTGGTAAATCAATGATGACAGGCGGCGCCGGACAGTGGGAAGTTCGAACTGGGGATGGACAAATGAATAGTCGGCGTGGATTGCCTTTCCCTTGCGGGTTAGGGTTATATCGTGGGCAAATGGTGATGAGCGCGACAGGCTCATGGTGATCTTTGGTGGTTCTGCGATGCCCATGAATGCCAGATCGCGGCGGGCGCGGCGAGGTAGGCGCAGGCGGGCATGAAAATCCTTTGCATGCTGTACCCAAATCGTGTTTTGCATCGTTATTCGTCTTGTGCGGGTTGACATATCAGGCCATCCGGTACAGACGACGCGCGGCCTCAGGGCCGTGTATCCCGTGAAATGATCTCCCGCAATGCGTGCGTGGGCATTTCTGTCAGTCCTCCAAAACCGGGGACAGAGGAGGGTGCATTCCTTTTACCGTTGCGTGGTGCAGCGGTATTTTGTTTTGAAAGGGTATGCGATGAGCAAGCGCACTTCTGCAAAGTATAAACTCGACCGCCGTATGGGCGAAAATGTTTGGGGACGTCCGAAGTCTCCAGTAAACCGCCGTGAATATGGCCCTGGCCAGCATGGTCAACGCCGTAAGGGCAAATTGTCTGACTTCGGTGTTCAGCTGCGCGCCAAGCAAAAGCTGAAAGGCTATTACGGCGATATCTCCGAAAAGCAGTTTCGCAAAACCTATGATGAAGCTTCGCGGCGCAAAGGTGACACGCCCGAGCTGCTGATTGGCCTGCTTGAAAGCCGTCTGGACGCTTTTGTTTACCGGTCGAAATTCGTGCCGACAATTTTCTCGGCCCGTCAGTTCGTCAATCATGGCCACATCAAAGTGAACGGCCAGCGCGTCAACATTCCGTCTTATCGTCTCAAGGCAGGCGACGTTGTTGAGGTGAAGGACAAGTCCAAGCAATTGGCGATCGTTATCGAAGCAACGCAGCTTGCTGAACGCGATGTGCCGGATTATGTCGAAGCCGATCACAACAAGATGGTCGCGACTTTCGTGCGCTTGCCGGGCCTGAGCGATGTGCCATACCCGGTGATGATGGAACCAAACCTGGTCGTCGAATTCTACTCGCGCTAATCATCGAGCATCTCCAGTTTCAAACCCGCCGGGTGGCTCCACCCGGCGGTTTTGTTTTGCGTAATCGCCATTTCGCGCTAACGGTGCGCCATGACGGAAAACCCTGATTTGGAAGCCGATGTTGGTGTACACACGCTGTTTGGTGCCGCGCCAAAGTCTGTTGAATTCAACAAGCTGCGCAAACGGCTTTTGCGCAACATAAGGCAAGCGCTCGATGATTTTTCGATGGTTGAGCCAGGCCAACGGTGGCTGGTCGCCATTTCGGGTGGCAAGGACTCATACGGGTTATTGGCTTGCCTGCTCGATCTGAAATGGCGTGGTCTGCTGCCGGTGGAGCTATTGGCCTGCAACCTCGATCAGGGCCAACCCAATTTTCCCAAACATGTTTTGCCGGATTGGTTGACCGCCAACGGTATAGAACATCGCATCGAATATGAGGACACCTATTCGATCGTCACGGACAAGGTTCCGGAGACACAAACCTATTGCGCGCTGTGCTCGCGCTTGCGGCGAGGCAATTTGTACCGCGTTGCGCGCGAGGAGGGGTGTTCAGCGCTGATCCTCGGGCATCACCGTGAGGATGTGCTCGAGACCTTCTTCATGAATTTGTTCCACGGGGGGCGTCTGGCTTCAATGGCGCCGAAGCTGGTCAATGATGAAGGGGATCTGATGGTCATGCGGCCGATGGTCTATTGCGCTGAAGATGATCTGGACCGGTTTGCACGCGCCATGCAATTCCCGATCATTCCGTGCGATTTGTGCGGCAGCCAGGACGGGCTACAGCGCAATGCGATGAAAGCGATGATTGCCGATATCGAAAAGCGTATGCCCGGTCGCAAGGACACGATGATCCGCGCGCTCGCCCACGCCCGGCCCAGCCATTTGTTGGATCGTGGGCTGTTTGATTTTACGGGGTTGCAGCTTCAGCCCTCGACTGTGCCGAATAATTTGCCACCTTCTGCGACAAAGACGCAGACCAACGCGATGGCCGCGACGGTTGAAAAACCGAGCATCAAGGTCACGACCTGACCGCTATAAAGCTGGCCGACGATGGCGCCGATCAATGAACCGATTGTTGATTGGCCAAAGCCGAAAACGGATGAGGCGGTGCCGGCGATCTTGCCCATCGGCTCCATCGCCAGCGAATTGAGGTTGGAGCCGATCACGCCAAACAGCGGCATCGTCAGTCCCACCAGCAGCATGAACAGCCAGAATGGCGGGTTTCCAAACAAGGCGATGGCTGCGTGGATCGCGCCAAGTAAAAAGAATGCGATGAGACCGCCATGGGCCATGCGGCGTTGGCCGAAGCGTAAGACAAGCCGCGAATTGGCAAAACTCGATGCCGCCATCAGCAGCGCAACGCTGGCAAAGGCAAACGGGAACAGCGGGCCGAGGCCGTAAATGTCGACATAGATGGGCTGCGCCACGTTGAGGAACGAGAATAGGGATCCAAAGAAGAAAGCCGTGGCCAAGCCATACATCAGCGATTGGCGCGAGGCGAAGATGAACTGGAAGGCTTCGCGCACTGATTGAAACGATAAAGGCCTTCGGTCCGCTACCGGTAGTGTTTCAGGCATGCGGGTATAGGCCCAGGCGAGGATCGCCATGCAAAACAGGCCCATAAACAGAAAGATCCAATGCCAAGTGGTGACCAGGATAATACCTTGCCCGATCATTGGCGCGAAGACCGGGACAGCCATAAACACCATGAAAATCAGGCTCATGGTCGACGCCATGGCACGCCCGGAATGGGTGTCGCGCACGACGGCCAGCGAAATGGTGCGGGTCGCTGCCGCGCCGGTACCCTGCAGAAAACGCGCAAGGAGCAACCATTCCAGCGAAGGCGCGAACGCGCCGACGATCGCAAAGACGATGTAAACCGCCATGCCGATAAACAAAGGCGCCCGTCGGCCAAAGCGGTCGGAGACGGGGCCGAAGATCAGTTGCGCCAGGCCGAAACCGACCAGATAGGCGGTCAGGACAAATTGGACACGGTTTTCCGGTGTGCCTGGATAGTCGGCCAGAAAGTTCGGAAACGCCGGCAGCATGATGTCGATGGCGAGCGCGTTGAGCGCCATCAACATGGCGAGGAGGGCAATGAATTCCGGGCGCGCGACTTTGGACTGCGCCAGATCGTAACGGGGTGGCGCAGCGGCAGGTTGGCCGGTGGGGCCGGTCATTTCGGTGTTTCTTCGCGTAGCGGGTCGATGGCACGCCAGCCAAAGTCGAGAAATGGCATGGACGCCTTACCCAGCGCGGCGAGCCGGTCGATCAATTCAGGTGTGTGGATGATCGCATTGTCGAGCTGCTCGCTGAAGACGAAGTTCTTCAACCGGACCCAATTTTGCACCTCGTCTGGCAGGGTCTTGTCAAAGCCTTGCGGGAGGCGTTTAAGCGCGCTCATATTCTCCAGCTCGTATCCCTTTGCGCCCATCTTTTTGACGAAGCCGCGCATGATCTCGGGTTCACGGACGATCAGCTCGCGAAACGCGCGCAATTCATCGCCTTCCAACCCATAAAAACCGGCTGCGATGAACGTGTTTTCGTTGGAAATATGCGCATAGACAAAGCCTTGCTCTTTCTTGGTGCCGTTGCGCGTAAGCAGGCCGCTCATGTGGGTATTGTAGGGGTCCTTGTTCTTGGAAAAGCGGATGTCGC
>JBCCRB010000227.1:0-5223 GCA_039208465.1 Pseudomonadota bacterium | reverse complement strand
CGTGACCCAACATTCCCGGACATGCCGACCTTTAAGGAAGTCTGTGAAGCCACCGATGGCTGTGAGACATCCGGTCCGGCATGGGAAGCTTGGAAAGCCTTCTTCGTCGCCGGTTTCCCGTCACAGAAAATCGCGTTCTTGCCGAACGGAATTGACCAGTCGGTTGTCGACACCTTTGTCGCCAGCTTTGAGGCGGTTCGCGCCCGCCCGGATTTCGCTGAAATCTCGTCCAAACGGGTCGGCAAATATCCGATGTTCGTCGGCGCCGGTGCAGCAAAAGCGGCCGCTGAGGCGACAACCATTTCCGATGAAGCCAAGGGCTATGTGGTCAATTGGCTGAACGAAAAATACGGCGTGTCTCTCTAATTTGAGCGCTCACTAAAAAACAGTGGTCGCGCTTTTGGGTGCGGCCGCATTCGTTTTTGGACGGGGAGGGTTCCATGGAAACGTTCGTGCAGGCAATGCCGGCGCTTGGCCAGGCATTTGAGTTGATCTTTCAACCCGTGGTTTTCGGGTATTTGATCCTCGGCGTGGTCATGGGCTTGTGTATTGGCGTGTTTCCCGGCTTGGGCGGTATCGCCGGTCTGTCGCTGTTGCTCCCGTTCATGTTCGGCATGGAGCCGATCCTGGGGTTGGCCCTGATGATCGGTATGGTGGCGGTCGTCCCGACATCGGACACTTTTGCGTCCGTCCTGATGGGGATACCCGGCTCGTCGGCAAGCCAGGCAACCGTGTTGGACGGCTTTCCTCTGGCTAAGAAAGGTCAGGCCGCACGGGCGTTGTCAGCCGCCTTTGCTTCGTCCCTGTTCGGTGGGTTAATGGGCGCTGCCTTCCTCACAGTTTTCATCCTCATCGCCCGGCCGATCGTCCTGTCATTTGGCCTGCCCGAAATGCTGATGATGACCATTTTGGGCCTGTCGATGGTGGCAATCCTGGCGGGCCGTGTGGCCATCAAGGGCGTGGCCGCTGCGGGCCTTGGGCTTGTTGTCGGAACGATTGGTGCAGCTGATTCTGGCGGCAGTCTGCGCATGTCGTCCTACGATCTTCCCTACATCGTCGATGGCTTTAAACTGGTGATTGTCGGCCTCGGGATTTTTGCCATTCCGGAAATCATTGCGCTGTTGCGGCAGGATCGCGCCATCTCCAAGAACGCCGAACTCGGCGCTGGCTGGTTTGACGGGATCAAGGACTGGTGGGCCAATAAATGGCTGTCGCTGCGCTGTTCGATCATCGGCGTCGTCGTTGGTGTTATCCCCGGCCTCGGTGGCTCGGTCGTTGACTGGATTGCCTATGGGCATACGGTGCAATCGACCAAGGAGAAGGGCAATTTCGGCAGCGGCGAAGTGCGCGGTGTCATTGGCCCTGAAAGCTCCAACAATGCCAAAGAGGGCGGCGGGCTTGTGCCGACGCTGCTGTTCGGGATCCCCGGGTCCGGTTCGATGGCCATCTTCATCGGCGCGGTCGCCCTGCTTGGTTCGGGCACGATCGAGGTTGGGCCGGGCATGTTGAAAGACAATCTCGACATGACCTACGCGATCGTGTGGCTGTTGGCGTTGGCAAATGTTGTCGGCACGGTCCTTTGCATCGCTGCATCGGGCGGCATTGCACGCCTGACCACGATACGCTTCACGCTCATTGCGCCGTTCCTGTTTATGCTGATCTCTTTTGCCGCGTTTCAGTCCGGGCAAAACTTTGCTGATTTGCTGGCGTTATTTGCGTTCGGGTTTATCGGGATCATGCTGCGTCGGTTTGACTGGTCACGTCCGGCGTTTCTGATCGGGTTTGTGCTGTCAAATCCGGTCGAAAAATTCACCAACCAAGCCTACCAGATCGCCGCTTTCCGGTTCCGTGACAGTACGCAGGCCGGTTTGGAATATATCTTCAGCCCGATCGTGATCGTGCTTTTGATCATCACCGTCGTATCGGTGGTTTTGGGGATCAGGCAGGCCAAGAGCATCATGGCCGAAGGGGAGGTCGAGTCCGGGTCCAAGCGGGCGCCGATGATCTTCCTGTTTGCGGTTATGGCCTATTTCATTGCCACCTATTGGAACGCCTCGCTGATCAATGACCGGCTGCTGGGTGACAAGATCATCCCGATGGTTGTTTCGGGCGTTGCATTGGCAGGCTGTCTGATCTTGCTGATCCAGATGATCCGGCGCCCCGAAACCGACATTGTGTTCGCTGACCGGGAGTTCTCGGGCGAGGATGCGGAAGCAACGCACGGTCTATGGCCAACACTGGCCTGGTTTGCCGGCTTGCTCGCCTTGACGGGCCTTTTCGGGTTCATCATCGCGCTGGCCATTTTCCTGGTTTCCTTCCTGCGTTTTCGCGCGTCCTTGTCATGGCTCAACGCCACGCTCTACAGCGCCTGCGGCATTGCCTTTATGTGTTTCATGGCCTGGAGCCTGAACCGTGATTTCCCGCCCGGGCTTCTGCAGCGCTACGTCGAGCTGCCCTGGCCGCTGGGGTAGGAGGTGCCGGTCATGGCAATGGATATCCCTTGCATTTTCATGCGTGGCGGCACGTCCCGCGGTCCTTATTTCAACCGCGCTGACCTGCCAGAAGACCGTGAGCATTTGGCCGCTGTCTTGATTGAGGCGATCGGCGCCGGTCACCCGTTGAACATTGACGGTATCGGCGGCGGCAACGCTGTGACGACCAAAGTCGCCATGTTGTCACAGTCGCAAGATGGATGGGCGGATATCGATTACTTCTTTGCCCAAATTGCTGTCGAAAAGAAGGAAGTCGATTTTGCGCCGACCTGCGGCAATATTCTGGCGGGCGTTGGCCCGGCAGCCCTTGAATTGGGCTTAATTGAACCTTCGGGCGACGAAACCAGCATCAAGATCAACAGCGTCAATACAGGTGCCAAGGTTGAAGCATTGGTGCAAACCCCGGGCGGCCATGTCCGCTATGATGGGGACGCATCCATCAGTGGCGTGCCGGGAACAGCAGCGCCCATTGTGTTGAACTTCATGAACGTGATCGGATCGAAAACCGGCGCGCTTTTCCCGACCGGCAGTCCCAAAGATATGATCGACGGACATGAAGTGACGTGTATCGATGTGGCGATGCCGATGGTGATCGGCCGGGCGGCTGACTTCGGGATCACCGGGTATGAGAGCCGCGAAGAATTGGACGAGAACAAGGCTCTGTTTGAACGCTTTGAACCGATCCGGATCAAAGCCGGCGAAAAGATGGGGTTTAAAGATGTTGCCAGTTCCGTTGTGCCGAAATTGGGCCTTTTAGCGGCGCCACGCCAGGGTGGTGCGGTTGCCGCGCGCTATTTCATGCCATGGACAACCCACCCGTCATTTGCCGTTACCGGATCAATATGCGCCGGTTCTTGCCTGATGGCGCCCGGCACGGTCGCTGAAGGTCTTGCCGACGTGCCAACGGGCAATCCGGCGACTTTGCGGCTCGAACACCCCAGCGGCATGATCGACGTGGTCATGGATGTAACTGCGGAAAATGGTTCATTTGATCTTAGGTCCGCCGGTCTTTTGCGCACAGCGCGCAAGCTGATGTCCGGACATGTCCACGTTGCCGGTTCTCCATAACGGTCGCATTCACCGCGCGCCTTGCGCCATCAATGATTTCTTGAAGGCTGCCACGACCGGCATGTCGGTCTGACCAATCCGCGAAATAAGGCCGATAGACCGCGAGATTTCAGGATCAGACACCGCTTGCAATACCAGCCGATCAGCCAGCGGTCCCGTCACGGCCATTTTTGGCAGCAGCGCGATCCCAATGCCGTTTGAAACGAACTCGAGCGCCGTTGACGAACGGCCAACCTCATAGGTCCAGCTCAGTGTGTTGTCATGGCGCGCCAACGCCTCGTCAATGGACAATCGGTTGCCCGTGCCCCGCGCGGGCACGATAAGTGCTTCACGGGTCAGGTCGCGCCACGTGACCTCGTCAAATTGGGCCAAGCGATGATCAGGGGGAACGACAAGCATAATCGGGTCGGTCAATAGCGGCTCGAACTGCGTAACGGGCTCCAGCATTGGGATGGAACCGATGCCAAAATCGGCCTCTGCCTGGGAGACCGCCTCGGCAACCTGGTTGGCTGCCAAATCCAGAATGCGAAAGCGCGCCGGATGACCGGCTTCACGCAAGGCCTGCACGGCCGGAATGACGAGGCTGCCGACAACCGTCGGTATTGTGGCCAGGGTGATAATCTGTGACTTCTGATAGGCGAGGGCCGCGCTTTCATCGTGCAAGGCGCGCGTGGTTTCCTGTGCACTTTGCAGCATCGCCTCTGCGCGAAGCTGAAGCCGCTTGGCGGCCAATGTCGGTCGCACGTCCCGGGTGGTGCGCTCAAACAGGGCTGTTCCCAACGCTTCTTCCAGCTTTTGCACGCGCCTGGTGACGGAGGATTGCGACAGGTTCAGGCGTTGGGCGGCTGCCTGAAAAGACGCCGTTTCCTTGACCGCTAAAAAAGCCTCGAGATCTAAAAAGTCGAAATTAATGCGCATTACGCAACAATAGGAGAGAATATTGCAATAGTCCAATTGACCCGCTGACGCTATGGTCGAGACAAGTGAGGAAACAGGATGCCAAGTGATCCGGACATTGTCGTTATTGGCGGCGGTAACGCTGCGCTGTGTGCCGCCATCACGGCGGCCGAAGCGGGCGCGCGGGTCATGATCCTTGAAGCGGCACCAAAATCCTATCGCGGTGGCAATTCCCGCCATACCCGTAATTTTCGCTGTATGCATAACGGCCCGCTCGGCCCGCTCATCGAGAGCTATGATGAAGACGAATATTTTGATGATTTGTTGAAGGTCACCGGCGGCAAGACGGACGAAGTGCTTGCGCGCCTGGCAATCCGCTCGTCGGAAGAATGTTTGCCCTGGATGGAGGCCCATGGCGTGCGCTTTCAGCCTTCGCTGTCGGGCACCCTGTCGCTTGCCAGAACCAATGCGTTCTTTCTGGGGGGCGGCAAGGGTCTCATGAACGCCTATTATCGAACCGCACAAAAACTGGGCGTGGAAGTCTATTATGAGGCGCCCGTGACGCATCTTCAGATGGAAGAGAATTTCGTTGTTCGGATCGACTACAAGATCGGCGATGAAGACCGGCATGTGTCGCCGAAGGCCGTCATTGTCGCCTCGGGTGGTTTTCAGGCCGACATTGATTGGCTAACACGGGCATGGGGTCCGGCCGCACAAAATTTTCTGATCCGCGGCACGCCGTACAATCGCGGCGTTGTGCTCGCCG
>JBCCRB010000226.1:0-5227 GCA_039208465.1 Pseudomonadota bacterium | reverse complement strand
GCGCAAAGTGGCGACAGCGCAGCGCAACACCGGCAGCAGATCAACCGCCCTAGCACCCGGTGCCCGCTCACGCCGGACACTGGTCACAAAAGTGCGGCCGTTCGCCTTGTGCGCCAGCCATTCCTCCACCGCATTGGTGTGTGCGATCACCCGCTCATAGCTTTCGCGCGCAGTGTCGCCAAACGTGAAATGCCCATGCTTGAGCAACACCATGCCCTCGCAATCGGGATTGGCGTCGAACACATCGGCGGCTTTTTTCGCGAGCGCAAAGCCCGGCATGATGTAGGGAACGCAAACCAGCTTACCGCTGAAAATCTCGGCCACCGCCGCTTCCGCATCCGGCAGATTGGCCAGCGCCAGAAAGGCCGTCGCATGCGTGTGATCGACGAAGCGATGCGGCAGATAGGCGTGCAACAGCGTTTCAACCGATGGGTTGGGCGAAGAGGTATCAATCAGATTAGCCCGCTGGACATTGACCATGTCCTCATCGGACAGCGCGTCCAGCGCTCTGAGAGCCATCAACGGTTCCATGCGCACGCCGGGCAGCCCCGGCGCTTCCAGCGTATCAAGGTCCCAGCCCGAGCCTTTCACGTGCAAAACATCGATCGGATTGCCGAACAAATCCGGCCGCACGACTTTGACCGACGTGTTGCCGCCGCCATGCATCACAAGGTCCGGATCGGCACCGATAATGCGCGATGAATAGACCCGCGCGCCGAGCAGCCGGTCCGCCTCATGGGCAGCCGGTGACTGCCATTGCGCCGCTTGTTTGTCGTCCCACAGATTTTGCCGCATCGCCTCACTCCCGAGCCGATGTTTGACAAAAGTCAGATAGGTCTGTCAAATGTTGATTGGAGGAATTGGCATGGCATTGGATGCATCCCGCCGCCCGGTCCGCATGGTCAGCGGTGAAGACACGATCATTGAGGCCGCTTGGCTCTATTACCATGATGGGTTGAACCAGAATGATATTGCGGCTCGGCTTGGCGTCTCACGCGCTACCGTCGTCAACTATCTGCAGGAGGCGCGCGAACGCGGCTTTGTGCAGATCAACATGGCCGACGAAGCCTTCAGCGGTCATCGTCTGGCATTACAACTCAAAGAAGTCTTCGGCCTGCAAGGCGCGCTGGTTATCCCGGACGGCAAAGCCGGCACCGATGAAACCGCCAACCGCGTGGCGCGCGCTGCCGCTCGCTGGTTGCCCTCCATGCTTGCACCGGGTGACCGTCTCGGCGTTGCTTGGGGCAAGACAATCTATGATGTCGCGGAAAATCTGGAGCCGGTCGCCACCCCCGATCTCACCGTACTGCAGCTGGTCGGTTCCATGGCCACGCCCTACGGCTTTTCCGCCGATGTGTGCTCGTCTTATGTAGCGCGGCGCCTGTTTGCCAAATGCATCAATCTGCATGTGCCCGCGATCGTGTCGTCGCCGCATGTCGCCGATGTGCTACGCCGGGAAAAGCTGATCGCCAACCAGTTGCACGAGATCAGCCATTTCAACAAAACCCTTTTTGCCGTTGGCTCATGCCTGCCCGACAGCCATGTCGTCTCTTCCGGTGTGGCCACGGTGGAAGAGCTGCAATGGTACATCCGACACGGCGCGACAGGCGTCCTGTGCAGCCGGTTCATCGATCGCCATGGCAAGTGGGTCAAGGGGCCGCTGGATGAGCGGCTGCTGGGTGTTTCCGTCGACACGATGCGCAAGCGCGAGACGGGCATTTTGGTCTCGGTTGGCAGCGACCGCGTCACGGCGGCGGTCTCGGCGATGCGCGGTGGCTTTGCCACCCATCTCGTCACCCATCAATCGAGCGCGGAAATGATGCTGACCTCAGGCCGCTGAGCGCCGTTCGGGAAACAGCGACAAAAGTCCTTCATGGCTCGCCTCGCAAACGCCGCGTTCGGTAATCAGGCCGGTCACAAGCCGCGCCGGCGTGACATCAAAAGCCGGATTGCCACCCGGCGTCCCGTCCGGCGAGATCTGAACAAAACCGGTTTCGCCATTGTCCTGCTTGCCGAAAATATGCGTCACCTCACGCCCGTCACGCTCTTCGATCGGGATTTCCTTGACCCCGTCACGCACCGTCCAGTCGATCGTCGACGAAGGGAGCGCCACATAGAACGGCACACCATTGTCCTGCGCCGCCAGCGCCTTCAGATAGGTCCCGATCTTGTTGCACACATCACCATGCGCCGTCGTCCGGTCGGTGCCGACAATCACCATGTCCACCTGTCCGTGCTGCATCAAATGCCCACCGGCATTGTCGACGATCAGATGATGATCGATCGCGTTGCCGACCATCTCCCAAGACGTTAGTTGCGCGCCCTGGTTGCGCGGCCGCGTCTCATCAACCCATACATGAATCGGGATGGCGGCTTCTTGTGCGTGATACATGGGCGATGTCGCCGTGCCCCAATCCACCGTCGCCAACCAACCGGCATTGCAATGGGTCAACAGATTGACCGGCTCGCCGGGCTTTTTGGTGGCCGCAATCTGGCGGATGATCTCCAGACCGTGCACACCGATCATCCGGTTGCACTCCACATCATCATCGCAAATCTGCGCCGCTTTGATAAACGCCGCCGCGGCGCGATCAGACGGCGCCAGCGGTGCCAGTTCCGCGCGCAGCGCATCAAGCGCCCAACGCAGGTTGATCGCTGTCGGGCGCGTGGCGTGTAATACATCATAGGCATGATCGAGCGACGCATCGGATGGATCGCGCGCCATCTGCTCGGCAATCCCGTAGGCGGCCGTCGCGCCGATCAGCGGCGCCCCGCGCACCCACATGTCGCGGATTGCGGCGGCAAATTCATCCAATGATTTGATCGTGACGATTTTGAACTCATGCGGCAACCAGCGCTGATCTATGATCCTGACATCGCCGGTCTGCCCATCGCGCCAGATCGACCGATAATGCGTGCCTCCAACCTTCATGCCTGCCCTCCACTTTCCATCTGCCGCGCCATTGCAACCACCCGGTCGAGCCCGGCAATCCTTTTGCGGCTGAGCACGAGTGCCCGCCCGAGCCGCAGCGCCCGCTCTTCCAGCACCGCGCGTTGATCTGCGTCTTCAATCGTGTCGAGCTCGGCGACATGCGCCAATCCCAAAATGCGCCGATGCATTTCGATGCCGGCAAAGCCAAGCAAATCCTCAAAAATCTCATTGAGCAATTGCTCAAGCGCCGCCTCTGCAATCTCCGCCTGTCCCTGATCTTCATAGAGCGTATGCGGGTACAAAATACCGGTCCGCTCCGTGCGCCAAAGCATGGCAAACTCATCGCAAAACGCGTCCCACGTGTCCGTCGTCTGCTGCAAGATCCAGGCCTGATAATCGGCTAAGGCCGCCGCGTCTTTCAGGTGCGCGGAAGCCGCATGATAGGCCATCAGATAATTGCCGATCAGCATGCCGATATCAAAGCCAAACGGCCCGTAAAAGGCGAATTCCGGATCGATGATCCGCGCTTCGTCCGGCGTTGCCATGATCGACCCGGCATGCAGATCACCATGACACAGCGTTTCGCATTTCGCCGTAAAGGCCCGTTTTAGATGCTGCGCTTCGATCTTTAAAAGATGATCGGCCCGCAACTCCGCCACCACTGCATCCAATTGAGGCGTGGTGTGCCGGTTCATTTCTGCGTCGAAATAAGGATCAGTGAAGACCAGATTCTCGGTAATGTCACACAATTCAATATTGCCGGCAAAAAGCGCGACATCATTTTTCTTCTCGCCCGCATTCATCGACAGATCAGAACCGCGAAACGCCGTGCGCGCGCAAAACCGACCCATCGTTTCACCAAGAGCGGTGACCTTCTGACCAGCCATCATATGGTGCCGCAAAATGATGTGCGGGTGTAAGCGCTCCATGACAATCAGCGCCTGGCTTTCATCAAAATGCAAAAGCGCGGGCACCGAGCCCGGATCGCGCACCGCCTGGCGCGTCAGCGCATGATATTCAAAGAAGGCACGCTTGAGCGGCAGCGGCCAGGAATCACCGACCAGCCGCACATAGGGCAAGGCCTGCTTGACGATCACCGACCCTTTTGGCCCTTCCACGATAAAGACCAGATTGAGGTTGCCATCACCAACTTCTTGCACCTTCCAGGCGGAAGGATCATCACCAACCTGGCCGGTCAGCGCATCAAGCGCTTCCAATCTTTGCGGCAGCGTTTCCTGCGTTAGAGCTTCATAGGCTGACACCTGTTCCCTCCCATGATCCAGGTGAAAAACCACCATAACTTCCTGATCTCGCTGCATCGTAGGAAGCCGATCAGGCATTTGTCAATATGGCTTGACTTTTGTCAGGTGCGCTGTTGTGATTGCTGTGGGAGGCATCATGAAACCGCAGCTTTGTCGGATCGACGGGCTTGAAAAGTCCTTTGGACACAACCGTGTCCTGCGCGCGCTTTCGCTTAGCCTCAATGGCGGCCAGGTGACCGCGCTGATGGGCGCAAATGGTGCCGGTAAATCCACTTTGGTGAAAATCCTGTCAGGCGTTTATCACCGCGATGGCGGCACGATCACGCTCAAGGAAGAGCGTTTTGCACCCGACACACCGGCGGAAGCGATGCGCCAGGGCGTGGTGACCGTGCACCAGCATATCAATGACGGCGTCATCCCCGATTTGGATGTGGCATCGAACCTGTTGATCGATCGCCTCGCCGAGGCCGACTACGGCTTCATGCTCAAGCGCGGCAAGATGTTTGCCGAGGCCCGCAAGATTGCCGACGCCATGGGCTTGGCGATCGACGTGCGCACGCCGGTCTCTGAATTGGGCGTTGCCGACCGCCAATTGATCGCGATCGCCCGCGCCATGTCGCATCAGCCATCGCTCTTGATCCTCGACGAGCCAACTTCGTCGCTTTCTGCCGCCGAAGCCGAACGGTTGTTCGCGTTGGTGGACACGCTGAAACAGAGCGGCGTTGCGATCCTCTACATCTCGCACCGCATGTCCGATATTCGCCGCATTGCCGACCGGATCATCTCCATGCGCGACGGTGAAGTCTCCGGCGTTTTTGAAGGCGATAAGCTCGATTATGAGGGCGCCGTCAACGCCATGCTCGGCCATACTATGACCGATGTCGATATCGACATTCCCGAAAAAGGCGCGCCGATCCTGCGCATCCACGCCCTGCAATTGCGCGCTGGCGCCAACCCCTTTGATCTGACGCTGCACGACAATGAGGTTGTGGTCGTCACCGGCCTGCTCGGCAGCGGCAAGACAGCGCTGGCG
>JBCCRB010000225.1:0-5232 GCA_039208465.1 Pseudomonadota bacterium | reverse complement strand
TTCCCCTGGGCAGGTGGCTGCGCTAGCTCCGCGTCATGGATCATTTTCTCTACAGAGATGGCGCGCTTTTTGCCGAGGACGTGGCGGTGGCGGAGATGGCTGCCGCTGTGGGCACGCCGTTTTACCTGTATTCCAGCGCGACACTCCTCCGCCACTATCACCTCTTCAACGATGCGTTGAGCTGGGCCGATGAACACCTCGTCTGCTTTGCCATGAAGAGCGCCTCGAACCAGGCGATCTTGAAGCTTCTGGGTGACGCCGGCGCCGGCATGGATGTCGTCTCCGGCGGGGAATATGCGCGGGCGCGGGCAGCCGGCATACCGGGGGATCGGATCGTGTTTTCCGGCGTGGGCAAGACGCGGGGCGAGATGCGTGCGGCGCTGGAAGGCGGCATCCGACAATTCAACGTGGAGAGCGAACCGGAGCTGGAGGTTTTGTCAGCGCGGGCGGTCGCGGCCGGGGTTGAAGCGCCGGTGTCGGTGCGCATCAACCCTGATGTCGATGCGAAAACGCATGCGAAGATTTCGACCGGCAAAAAGGAAGACAAGTTCGGCATTTCCTGGACAAGGGCGCGTGATGTCTATGCAAGGGTTGCCGCGCTACCCAATGTGAAGGCGACCGGTATCGATATGCATATCGGGTCGCAGATTACACAATTGCAGCCATTTGACGAAGCCTTTGCCCTGCTCAAAGAGCTGGTTGAGATGCTGCGTACCGATGGTCATGCGATTGATCACGTCGACCTCGGCGGTGGTTTGGGCATTCCCTATCGGCGCGACAATGATCCGCCGCCCTTGCCGGATGCCTATGCGGACATCGTTAAAAAACATGTGCGCCCGCTGGGTTTGAAGGCGATTTTTGAACCTGGCCGGTTGATTGCCGGCAATGCCGGGATCTTTGTGACGCGGGTGATTTACGTCAAACCGGTCGAGAGCAAGGTGTTCCTGGTCGTTGACGGGGCAATGAATGATTTGATCCGGCCTACGCTCTATGACGCGTGGCATGATGTTTATCCTGTCCTTCAGCCGGCTGAGGGGCATGATTGGATCAAGGCCGATGTGGTCGGACCGGTCTGTGAAACCGGTGATTATCTGGCGCATGACCGGCAATTGCCTGCGGTTGATGCCGGTGCGTTGTTGGCCATTGGTACCGCTGGCGCCTACGGCGCAGTCCAGTCGGGGACCTACAATTCCCGCCTTCTGGTGCCGGAAGTGATGGTCAATGGCGATCAGTTTCATGTCGTCCGGCCGCGCCCGACTTATGATGAGTTACTCGCGTTAGACAGTCTTCCCGCCTGGCTCTGAACGGGGGCGACAGCGCTTTTCCACGCGCAATGACACAATGGTGAGACGTTTGCGGCAACAAGCGCCTCGCCAAAGCCGTTATTGCTGCTATCTTGGTACACATGGAAGAAACAAACCGCGCTGAACACCCCGAAACGCTTGCACAACCACGGCTGTGGACCCGTTTTGCGATCCTGGCCGAAGAGGTGTTGCCGCGCCTTGTGCCGGTGGTGTGTGTGCTGGCGCTTTTTGCGGCGCTTTCCTGGCTTGGTGTTTTCCGCACAGTGCCCGATTGGGCGCGCATTGGTGGCTTGGCGGCGCTTGTTCTTGCCGGCTTGGCTAGCTTGGCGTTGTTGCGGGGCGTGAAACTGCCCACCCGTCAGGATATTGACGCGCGGCTTGAACGTGAAAACGCGCTTTTGCACCGTCCGATCACCACGCAGGTTGACGAACTCGCCGACACCAACGATCCGATGGCGCGCGCTTTGTGGCGCCTGCACCAAAAGCGGATGGCGGAACGGATCGACGGTGTGTCGGGCTCACAGCCGCGCACCACCCTGCCGAAGCGCGATCCTTATGCGCTGCGCAGCCTTGTGCCGCTGACGCTGGTGGCTGCGTTTGCGTTCTCCTTTTCACCTGCCGGCGGTCAGCTGACCGATGCTTTCCGCTCCCATGTCGTTGTTGAGGTGCCGCAAGTTCGTGTCGACGCCTGGATCACGCCGCCGACCTACACCGGGATTGCGCCGATATTTTTGACGTCAGGTGTCAATGCTGAGCGACGGGCCTATACGGTGCCGGAGGGCAGTGTTGTCAAAGTGCGCATTGCTGGCGGGACAGGCGCTGAGGAGATTTTCTTTCCTTCGCCGGATCAATCGGTGACTGCCGCGGGGGCTGAGGTTGAACCCGTTCTTGCGAGCGGACCGCGCACTTTTGAAATGAGCGTTGAAAATGACGCTGATCTGACGATCCAGGCGGGCGGCGCTCTCGATGTGTGGCAAATCACGGTCATTCCCGATGATGCGCCGACGATTGCATTTGTTGGCGAAAATCCGGTGGAACGGGCCGTCAACGGCGCGTTGACCCTCAATTATGCCGTGACGGATGATTACCGGGTTAAGTCCGCGCGCGGCGTCATCGGCCTGCTCGATCAACCGGAAGGCGAACGCGATGCGCTGCCGCTTTATGACGCGCCGGAATTACCGCTGGTGTTGCCGCGCCGCAGCGCCGAGGACGGTGTTGCCAGTACCACTCGTGACCTGGCCGCCCACCCATGGGCGGGCGCGCGCGTCTCGCTGACCTTGGAAGCGGTTGATGATCGCGATCAGATGGGTCGCAGCCAAACGCGCGAGATCCAACTCCCAGGTCGGCCGTTCTCCAATCCGTTGGCGCGTGCGATCATCGAGCAACGCCGGATCCTGGCGATGAATGCGCATGAAAAAGGTAACATTCTCGATACGTTTGAGATCCTGATGCTGTACCCGGATGAGACGATCAACAATCCGGCGTATTTCCTCGGTCTTCAAACAATTGAAACGCGGCTCGATATGGCGCGCGATGAAGAAGCCCTGCGCGGTGTTGTCGATTATATGTGGGAGGTGGCGCGCCAAATCGAAGATGGCAATCTGTCTGCTGCTGAACGTCGCTTGCAGCAAGCCCAGCAAGCTTTGCGCGAAGCGTTGGAGCGCGGCGCATCGGAAGAAGAGATCGCGCGGCTGATGGACGAGTTGCGCAACGCGATGCAGGAATTCCTGCGAGAGTTTGCCGAGCGGGCGATGCAGGATCCGAATTTTGCCCAGCAGCAAGCACCGCAAACGCAAGACGGTCAGACTATCGATCAGGAATCGCTTGATGAGATGCTTGACCGGATGGAAGAGCTTGCCCAACAAGGCGCGCGCGAGCAGGCGATGCAAATGCTCGACCAGTTGCAAAACATGATGAACAATCTGCAGATGGCGCAGCCCGGCCAACAAGGCCAGCAGGGGCAAAGCCAGGCGCAGCAGCAGATGAATGAACTGGGCGAGATTTTGCGCGAGCAGCAACGCCTGATGGATGAAACGTTCCGGCAAAACCGCCGCGGTCAAGAAGGCCAGCAGGGCCAACAAGGTCAGCAAGGCCAGCAGGGCCAGCAGGGACAGCAAGGCCAACAGGGTGAAGGTCAGCAGGGCCAACAAGGCCAGCAGGGCCAAGGTCAACAAGGCCAGCAAGGGCAACAGGGTGAAGGCCAACAGTTTGGCCAGGGCCAAGGGCAAGGGCAGGGACTACAAGGCCTGGCGCCTGGCCAGCAAGCTTTGCAGCAGCGGCTGGACGAATTCATGGACGGCCTACGCGGCATGGGGATTGATCCCGGCGAGGCGTTTGATGATGCCGGCAGCGCGATGGGCGATGCCGGTAATGCGTTGCAGGATGGTGCCGGCGAACAGGCGCTTGGCAATCAAGGTGATGCGATGGAAGCATTGCGCGAAGGTGCAGATAGCATGATGCAGCAAATGCAGCAGCAGGCGCAAGGTCAGCCCGGGCAGGGCAATCAGGGCCAAGCCACGCCCGGCGGCCAGCGTAACGCGCAGGATCTCGATCCGCTTGGCCGGCCGCAGCGTTCTTCCGGGCCGGATTTTGGCGACAGTGTTACTGTACCGGACGAGATTGATGCACAGCGTGCCCGGCAAATCCTTGATGCTATCCGAGAGCGGTTAGGGGATGCCCTGTCGCCTCAGCTGGAGCGGGAGTATCTGGAGCGCCTGTTGGAGCTGCGCTAAGCGACGAGCGCCGAATTGACCGCGCTTCGGATGTCGACCAGCGAAAACGGTTTCGAGACCACATCGATGACAATTTTAGAGATGTCGGCGGCACGCTCGCGTTGATCGGCATAGCCGGTCATCAGCAAAATGCGCATATCGGGAAAGTCCTTGACGGCGCATTTTGCCATTTCGATCCCATCCATAGCGGGCATGCGAATATCGGACAGAACAAGGTCGAATTGTCCTTGTTCTTCGATCAACCTTTCCAGTGCGACGTCCCCGTCGTCCGCCGTCAGGATGGTGTGACCATCCAGAGACAAGGCGCGTGCAGTGAATGTGCGCACCGACGGATCATCGTCGACCACCAAAATATGCGCCATTTCAGGCATCTCCCTTAACAATGCCCACAAAAGGCAATTCACGAAATGCGTGGGCAACATCCATCCCATACCCGACAACGAAGTGGTCCGGGCACTCAAAACCGACAAAATCGGCAACCAGCGGCGTTTCGGCTTGTCGGCGCACCCGCTTGTCGAGCAAGACTGCAAGAGCAACTGATTTAGCCCCGCGTTCGACCATCATATTCCTTGCATGGGTCAGCGTGCGTCCGGATTCCAAAATATCGTCGATCAGCAACACGTCGCGTCCGGTGACATCAGAGTCGATATCGCGCAGAACCTGAACTTGGCCCGGTTCCGTGCCCCTGCCATAGGTTGACAGCATCAGGAACTCGACGCCGGGTTCCATGCCGACATCATGCATGGCGCGTATCAGGTCAGCGGCGAAAATAAAGGATCCTTTCAACACTGAAATGACGAGCAAGTCCTTATAGTCGCGGGCGGCGATTTCCTTGGCCAATTCCAGATTGCGACGGGCGATCTGGGAGCCCGAATAGAGTACTTCTATGTCCTTGTTCCGTACAATCGGCATGGCCGCCTCACTGTCCGTTGAGTGTCACTTGCGGATCTGAGCCAACATGGGCGCCGGCCGTGATCCGGGTCGAGAAGCGGATGGTCTCACCACGCTTGAGCATCTCTCCCCGAGGGATGGCATAAACGACACGACTGCCGGTTCCAAGGTCAGGAAATGTCACGTTCAAATCAGGGACAGGCCCGGTGGTGTGTTCCGCCCTGATTTCGCCGCGGATGACAAACACCGGCGCGCCGCGTGTTGTATCAATGCGTGTTGTGACGTTGGACAGGGTAAAGGCGGGT
>JBCCRB010000224.1:0-5237 GCA_039208465.1 Pseudomonadota bacterium | reverse complement strand
CTACGGTTTGGGCGCCAATGTCGCTTATGCGGTCGCCATGTTGATGTTAGCGATCGCCTTTGTACTGATCCTGATGATCCCCAAACCAGCCGAGCAGACCAGAACCGAGCAAGTGACATTGTCCTCACTTTTTGAAGGCATCCGCTATGTACGCAAGGAGAAGGTGGTGCTGGGCGCCATTTCGCTCGATTTGTTTGCCGTGCTGCTCGGTGGCGCGGTTGCCTTGCTGCCCGTCTTTGCCCGCGATGTCCTCGAAACCGGTCCATGGGGGTTGGGCATGCTCCGGGCAGCACCGGGGGTTGGTGCCGTTATTACGGCATTGCTCCTGACCGCTTCGCCCATCCGCGATCATGCCGGTCGGATTTTGCTGTTCTTTGTTGCCCTTTTCGGCGTCTTCACCGTGATCTTCGGCTTTTCGACCCTGACTTGGCTATCCGTTCTTGCCCTTTTCATGGTCGGCGCCACGGATGCCATAAGTGTTTATATCCGCGAGACGGTCATCCAGCTTTGGACGCCCGATGAGGTGCGCGGCCGGGTCAACGCCATAAATATGGTTTTCATCGGCGCCTCCAACGAATTAGGTGAGTTCCGCGCCGGCGTGGTCGCTGCCTGGATTGGCGCCGTCCCGGCTGTCGTTCTGGGGGGTGCGGGCGCGATTGCCGTTGCCGGTACCTGGGCATGGTTGTTCCCGCAATTGCGCGATGTGCGTTACCTGGACCGGCGTGAGTAGCGGGCTCTATTGCCCGCCCTCTTCGAAAACGATGGTCAGAAATTCTTCCAACCAACGACGCACTGGCGCATCATACAAATAGCGACCACGAAGATGGTCACGCCCCTGCTGTGCGCCCGGTAGAACAAACCGGTGCGCCCCTTTGACAGACCAGCGGTGCAGCATCGCCAACGTCAGTTCCGCATGAAATTGGACCCCCCAGGCATTGTCGCCATAGCGAAAGGCCTGGTTGGAGTATTTATCCGAGCGCGCCAAATGAACCGCCCCGTCGGGCAGCGAAAAACCTTCCTTGTGGAAGTGATAGATCATCGACGGCCATGGCATCAGCCGTTCACCCTCATCGGTGGCTTCGAGCGGATACCAGCCGATTTCAACGGCACCATCATCACGCCCGCTGACCGTGCCACCCAGATGGTTGACCAGCATTTGTGCACCGAGACAAATACCCAACAACGGTTTGTTCTCAGAAAGCGGGACAGCCATCCAGTCCGTTTCATGTTTCACATAGTCTTCCGGGTCATTGGCGCTCATCGGACCGCCAAACACAACGGCACCGGCATGCTCTTCCATCGTTTCCGGCAAACGATCGCCGAGCGGCGGCCGACGGATATCAAGTTCATAACCACGCTGGCGCAGGATCTGGCCCACCCGCCCTGCAGACGAGGTTTCCTGATGCAGGACGATAAGCATTTTTTCACGCTTCTGATCGGCCTGATCATCTTTGGCCAAAGCCGGATTTGACATCAACATGGCCTATCCCTGTGCCGGATCCGACGGTTCGCCGCTGCCCGCAATGCCAAGCCGTTCCTGCACACGCTGACGCATCAGAACACGGTCGCGGCCCGAAACGCCCAACAGTTCCGAGATCCGCCACACCACATTTTCTTCCAGCTCATGCTTGTAGCCATCGGCATAAACCAGCTCCCAAAGGATCTCGATGAACGCGACGCGCTCCTCCTCATCAAGCCGGTCCATCAATACGGACGTGAAACGATAAAAATCCACCGCTTCGCTGTCCGCCGCCCTTGCCGCTGCAACCAGCGACTTCAGCTCGGCTTCGGAAAGCGCATATTCTTTCGTCAGAACTTCTTTAAAGCGGCTCTTTTCGACATCGCGTAGAACGCCATCCGCCTGGATCACATGATACATCAACGCCGCTGCCGCCGTTCGGCCCGGATGGGCATCGGCTTCAGCTTCGTTGGCATTGCCATCAAGACTTGACGTAAGGCCGGCAATGAATTGCTGAAATTTTTCGAGCATGGGTGCGTTCCTTTGCACCCACATATACGATCATTTCCCCATTAGAAAAGACGGAAGCGTTTCGGTTCCTCAACCGGTTCGGCATCTGGATCAACACCAGGATCATCGGGGATGGGCGCGACTAGCGCATCTTCCTCTTCTTTTGCAGGCGCCGGTGAACCGCTGTCTTTTTTGGTTTCTGTATCTGTCAATGTCACAGTTTCAGAACGATCCGGAGGAGCATCCTCATCTGTTTTTTCCGTAGACTTGGTCTCCAACTTGGGATCGCTTGTCGCTTCTTCTGTATCATCATCCTTGACACTATCAGACGCCTCTTCCGTTACAGGCTTGGCATCGGGGGGTGAAGCAGGCTCGGATGTATCGGTCTCATCCTGGTGTGTCGCCTCGACCACGGGCGCCTCTGGCGACGGCGGCGCTTCGGTCTTTGTTTCTTTCGGCGTCTCGCGAACAGCATCCTCAGCCGCCACCAAATCCGGCTCGGGCTCTTTCGCCGGCCCTTCCGCGGCGACCGCACGGTCACCGGATACGGGCTCGATCATCGATATGGCAGCCGTGCCCCTTTGCATCGGATCGGCATCGTCTTCAATAAGGTTGCCGCCAATACGTTCCACGGGCACTTTCCATTCAAAAGCATCGATACGCCCGCTGATCGGGGAGAACGGCGCCCATTTCTCGGCGACATACCCATCGGCAGTCCAGGCCGGATCACGCGGCGCACGCAGCGCCCGAGCCAGCCATTCGCGGATCTTGCCCTGATCGCCTGTCTCGTTCTCCTCAATATCGGCCATCAGCAAATACGCACTTTCGCGCGGGTCATTGCGCAAAACAGCCGCCACAGCCGAACGCGCGGCATCATACTCACCAGCCTCCATGGCCATTTGTGCGACGATCATGCTGGAATCAGGATTATTGGGCTTTAACTGCTCCAGCTTGCGCGCTTTGCGCAAACGATCCTGCGCGCTGTCGCCGGCACGGACATTGACATAAGCAAGCGCCACATCCGGATGCGGCGCTTTGCGCCAACTTGTCTCCAACACTTTAGCAGCACGGCGCATCTCATTGAGACGCAAACACGCATCGGAAGCGGCAACCGCCGATGGGGCAAATTCCGGTGCCAAGCGATGCGCTTCCAACCCGGCCTGCTTGGCGCGCGTTGGATTAGGCTCGGTGTTTTCCATAGCGATGGCTGTCAGCAGCACCGCCCGTTTCCGTTTGGCGGCGTCGCGATCGATATGCTTGGCCGATACTTGTTGCTCAACAAGGCGCAGCGCGCCTTCCCAGTCGCCTGAGCTTGTTTTCAAATCCAGCGCCGCCTTGCTGGCCCAGGCCAGTTGCGGCGCCAATTCGGCGGCTTTCTCTGCGTAATGCTTTTGCGCATCACGGTCACCGAGCCTTTGCGCCTCCATGTAAAGACCGCGAAGGCCGAGATCCCGCAATTCGGGATCCTCCAGCATTTTTTCAAACTTGGTCCGCGCGCCATCATGGTCACCCTCCAGCATCACCGCTTGCGCTTCGAGCAATTGCACGAGCGGTTCTGAGGTGGAGACCAGCAATCCATCGGCACGTTTAAGCATTTTGCGTGCGGTTGCCGGATCGCCGGCCCCGGCAGCGATAATGCCGGTCGACAGTGCTTGGTAGCCGCGGTCACGCCGCCGCGACCGGAACATCCGGGTGACCCGCTGCGGTGAGGTAAAGATCACCCGTATGAGCCACCATGTGACCATCACGGCCACAATCGCCGCAACCAGGGCGACAGCGGCCACCATTAGTGTGAAACTGATTTCTTGGCCCGCAACGGTGACCACGACGTCGCCAGGCATATCGGCGAGCACGGCAAAACCGTAGGCCAAACCCAAGACAAGCAGAATGAAAAGGAGGAGCTTAATCATGAACGCAGTCTCCTCACTGTGCCGGCGCCGGCGCGCCAGACATCGCGCCCGCCAAAATGCCGGAGATCAGTTGATCGACCGCCTGCCGTGCCCGCAATTGTTCTATGAAGTCGCTGGAGGCAGCCTGTGCCGCTTCCGGCAAAGCCTCCCACTCCGCGATCGCTGCGGTTAGATCGCCATCACCAAGCCGCGCCCCGATCCGCGTGGAGACGGCCGTTGCGGTCGTCCCCTCCTGTTCATCGACCGGACGAACCGAGATCAAGCCCTGCATATTGTTGACCAACCGTTCAGCCAAGCCGGCATCAGGATCAAGCGCTCGTTCGGAGGCAATGATCGCATTGGCCGCTTGCGGATATTGTTCGATCAGTTGCGCCCGTGTCGGCACGCCGCTGGCAGCAAAATTGCGCAGTGTTTCCACTGCCTGAAGATCATCGCCTTCACCCACGGTCGCAAAAGCTTCAAGTTCGCTCGCAAACGAACCACCGCGGTCAACCGCATTTTTTAGGCTCGATGCTGCAAAAGCTCGCGCAACCGCGCTTGAATCAGCACCACCTGCCGCAACCTGCTCGGCAAGCGAAGAAAGCTGGCCGTCGATACTGTCGACCCGACCCCCTAGCGCCGTCAGCGTGTCACCCAGTTCTGAGCGCAACGCGCCAAGTTCCCGCGTCGCTTCGTCGACGCGTGCCGTCATCGCCGCGCTCTGGCTTTCCATCGTCGCCAAGCGCTCCTGTAGAGGGCCAATGTCTGCTGAAAGTCCATCCGCGGCAGAAATCGCTGCCAGATCACCGGCCAAGGCGCCCAGCTGTTCATCAACGCCGGATAGTCTGGCAGCCAATGTCTCAACGGCTGCCCCATCGCCAGCTTCGCCACTTTCCACGGCCGTAGTCAGTTGCGTCAGCGTTTCAGTAATCTCATCAATACGGGCGGCCAAAGGCGCTACCGCGTCGCCACCAGCATCAACAGAGGTTTCTAGTGCTGCAAGCCGCTGCTCCAGTCCATCAAGCGCGGCCGCTTGATCAGGCGTTTCCTCCGCCGCTAGCGCGTCGACCTGCTCGCTCAGTGCCGCGATTTCCGTTTGCACCGGCGTGAAATCGACCGATGAACTTCCAAGATTCGGCAGGACGCCAACCCATTGCAGACCGGCAGCACCGATCAGTGCCAGAACGCCACCAGCAACGCCACTAATCAGACCGGCGCCCGACCGGCTTCCGCCCGGTGTAGAGGCAGGCGTGGCACGCGCTGGTTCTTTCGGCGGCGTGTCGCCGGTCGGCTTTGGCTTGGCCGCCATATCCGACGGCTGGGCGGGCTTTTTCGAATCTTCCTTGGCTTTTTTCGCCATGGCGACGGGCTCGGCATCT
>JBCCRB010000223.1:0-5260 GCA_039208465.1 Pseudomonadota bacterium | reverse complement strand
TTGCTCAAGTATAAAGCTGAGCGGAAAAAGCAGCGCCAGCGTACCAAAACCGATATAGGTTAAGAGGATAAGCGGCGGCCAATGCGTCAGCGAACGGATTACCAGCGCGTTGATCGCGTAGCAGGCCGCCGCGCCAATCAGCGCGATTTGCCGCCAGAGCGTGTCGCCACCAATCACCAGCGCCGGCCAGAACAGGATACACAGGCCCAACAGGCCGAGCAGCACGCCAATGACTTTCGGCACGGACAGCTTGTCATCGGCGGTGAACATGTGCGCCAAAACGATCGTCAGGAGCGGCATAAACCCCATCAGGATCGCGGCAAGCCCGCTGTCAATTTCTTCAACACCCCAATTGATGAGCGTAAAGGGCAAGACAGAACCGAAAACGGAACAAGCGGCAATCGCGACCAATTCCGGGGCATCGGGCCGGCGCCATTGCCGACGCAATAAGAGGACAAAAAGGACGAGAACGGCCACCGCCACGATCTGACGCGCAAAGGTGAGCGTGACCGGCGGATAGCCCTCAACAGCGATCTTCGACAGCGGAAACGCCAGGCCCCACAACACCGCCAGGATGGCCAGCAACCCGTAATCGGTCATCCCCGGAGCGGTGCGCTGGGTCATTACAGGCGTGCTTGGCGATAGGCGGGCAGTGCCACGCGGTTGAGAAGCAGCCCGAAATTATTGAACTCTGCTTGCCCCATGCCTTTCAGCTCCATCAAAGCCCCAATGCGCTGCGGGGCGCGCTCTGCGATGATGAGCTGCTGGTCGCGTTGGCCACCGGCTTCTTGCCGTCCACGGCTGATCACAAAATCCTGTGTCGCGCAGGTTTTAGCCAATGATACCGGCGCCTCACGCACTTTTGCCCGCTCATAACAGGCCAGCACGCTTTGAAAGGCGGCCTGGCGCCCACGCTCTTTTTCAAGCCCCGCAATCTGTACCGCAGCGGTCCGCAATTGATCGCTTTCAGACTGCGCATCGCTTGCGCGTGCCTGTTGCGTTGGCGCTGCCTGCGTCTCAGGCACGGTGGCAGCCGGGTCCGCATCAGTGCTCTCAACACCGGCTGCGTCAGGCGCGACTTCGGTACCATCGGGGGCCGTGGCGGGCGCTGCCGCACTTTCCAAAACCGGAATTGCCGACGTTGATTCAGGTGAATTCGTGCTTTGGCAACCCGCCAGCAGTATCACGCCGCCGGCAAGCAGAAGCGGCGTGATCCATCCTTGATCGGCGAGCAGACGCGCTGACATCAAACGAGCTGCTTTCCTTCAGCGCCGATAGCGTTTGCCACAACTTCATCGGTCGACTCATCGGGCAGGAGCATTTCATTATGCGCCTTGCCTGACGGGATCATCGGGAAACAGTTCGCCAACGCGGCCACGCAGCAATCGAAAATCACCGGCTTGTCAATTTCAATCATCTCGCGGATCGCATCATCGAGCTGGCCGGGCTTGTCGCATCGAATCCCGTGCCCACCATAGGCTTCCGCCAATTTGACGAAATCGGGCATCGCTTCCGTATAGGAATGCGACTGGCGGTTGCCATGCAGCAATTGCTGCCATTGGCGCACCATGCCCATATATTGGTTGTTCAGGATGAAGATCTTGATCGGCGCCCGATATTGCACCGCCGCTGACATCTCCTGGATGCACATCTGGATGGAGGCATCACCGGCAATATCGATCACCAGGCCATCGCGATGCGCAATCTGGACGCCAAGCGCCGCCGGCAACCCATAGCCCATGGTCCCCAAACCGCCCGATGTCATCCACCGGTTCGGCTTTTCAAAGCCGAAATATTGCGCCGCCCACATCTGGTGCTGGCCAACCTCAGTGGTGATGAACGTGTCCCGACCGCTTTCAAGGCACATCTCGGACAATCGCTCGATGGCGTATTGCGGCATGATCACGTCATCATTTTTCGAATAGGCCAGCGAATTGCGTGCCCGCCATTTCGAAACCTGCTCCCACCAGACCGCCAACGCCTCTTTTTCTGGCGCCGCAGCCCGTTCCTTCCAGATCGCGATCATCGCTTCCAACACATGCGCGACATCACCGATAATGCCGACCTCGGTTTCAACAACCTTGTTGATCGATGATGGGTCAATATCGATGTGGATCTTCTTGGAGCCCGGCGAAAACGCATCGACCCGACCGGTGATCCGGTCGTCAAAGCGCGCGCCGATATTGATCATTAAATCGCAATCATGCATCGCCATATTGGCTTCATATGTGCCGTGCATGCCCAACATACCGAGCCAGTTTTTGCCGGATGCCGGATAGCACCCCAGCCCCATCAACGTTGACGTGATGGGAAACCCGGTTAACTCGACCAATTCACGCAACAATTCGCTGGCACGATCACCAGAATTAATGACGCCGCCGCCTGAATAGATGACTGGCTTTTTGGCCTGGATCATCAAGTCCACCGCGCGTTTGATGGCCTCCGGGTCACCATCGAGCTTCGGCTGGTAGCTGACCCGCTCATGGGCAACTTCCGGTCCCTGATAAATCCCCGTGGCGAACTGGATGTCTTTGGGAATGTCCACGACAACCGGGCCCGGACGGCCAGTCTGTGCAACCCGGAACGCCTCATGCAGAATGCGCGGCAAATCCTCGATCGATTTGACCAGCCAATTATATTTCGTGCATGGGCGCGTGATGCCAACTGTATCGCACTCCTGAAAGGCATCAGAGCCGATCAGCGTCGTCGGCACCTGCCCGGTAATGCAGACCAGGGGCACCGAATCCATCAACGCATCCTGTAAGGGTGTCACGGCATTGGTCGCGCCAGGGCCTGAGGTCACCAGCAGCACGCCAACCTTGCCGGTCGAGCGCGCATAGCCTTCAGCGGCATGGCCGGCGCCCTGCTCATGGCGCACCAGAATATGCTCAATGTCTTCCTGCTGAAAGATTTCATCATAGATCGGCAGGACGGCACCGCCCGGATATCCGAAGATATGTTCCACACCATTATCGCGCAGCGCTTGCAGCACCATTTCAGCGCCGGTCATTTCGCGGGTGTCGTTCGTCTTGTTGATGGCATCCATGATTTTAAGTCCGTCGTGGTGGCCAAAAAGGCCTTTTGCGTATTTGTAGGCGTGTTGGCAATAAAAAAGGCTCCCCGGGGAGCCTCGTGTTTTCCGCGTATGGGTGGCAGCGCCCGGCGATTACATCGCCTTGCCCATACGCAGTCCCACCACAAGAATAGTTAGTAAACTGTTCATCACAATCTTCACTAGTTGGCTCCGGCACGCTCGTCAACCGCTTCGCAACCCCTTTGGAAGGCCCACGTTAACGGTAGGCGGTGCATAAGACGTTAAACAATGGGCTGGGTGAACATGTTTAGAGACTCTGACGCCGAGACGGTGGAAGACAATTTGGCGGAGGAGACAATCCGCAAGAGAAACCGCACAGAAGGCTATGTCATCGGCTGCGATGGCACCTATGCCACCGTTGTTGCCGACGTCCACAAAGACAATGGCGCATCCGATGACTATTGGACCGTTGGTCAGATGATTTCGATCCGCGTCGGCGATGTGCGCATTGTCGGCATGCTCGCGGAAACCGACACGATGTCGAAGAACTGGGAAACCGACGGCGTGAACCGGCTCCAAATGCAGGTCGCATTGATCGGTGAAGTCGTCGAGACGGACGGAAAAGTTAAATTCAGTGGCGGTATTTCAGCCTACCCCTATCCCGGCGCAATTGCGCACCGCGTGCGCGCGGTGGATCTTCAGGCGATCTTTGCCAGCTCTGACCCTTCGGCCGTGCGCGTCGGCGCCCTGTCCCAGGCCCGCGAACTCGATGCCATGATTTCGGTCAACACAATGATCGAACGTCACTTCGCCGTGGTCGGAACGACCGGCGCGGGTAAATCGACCTCCGTATCGCTTCTGGTGCGCGACATCGTGAAAGTGCAACCCGACACGACCGTGCTGATCCTCGATCCGCACAATGAATATGCGCAGGTTTTCCAGGGCCTTTCGGAAGAAATCAACGAGCACACGCTCGACCTGCCCTTCTGGCTGTTCAAACTGGAAGAGTTTGTCCAGGTGCTGTTCCGCGGCCGTGATCCCATCGCTGAAGAGGTCGACATCCTGCGCGACCTGATCCCGCTGGCAAAAGCAAAGTTTCGCGGCGATGGCGAAGGCATTATTTTGCGCAAGTCCGAACGCTCAAAAAACAGCGATCTGACATCGGATACGCCCGTCCCCTATCGGATTTCCGATTTGACCGGCCTGATCGATGAGCGCTTGGGCAAATTGGACAAGCGGGACGAACGCTCCTCGCTCAAGGCGCTGCTCAATCGCATTTCGGCAGCCGTCAACGATCCGCGCTATCGCTTTATGTTTGCCAGCAAGACCATCGCCGACAATCTGGTCTCTGTCCTGTCAACGATTTACCGGATCCCGACAAACGGCAAACCGATCACCACGCTGCAATTGAACGGCATCCCATCCGAAGTCGTCAACGCCGTCGTCTCGGTACTGTGCCGCATCGCCTTCGACCTTGGCGTGTGGAGCGAAGGGCGCTTCAAAACCGTGGTCCTGTGTGAGGAAGCACACCGCTATATCCCAGCCAATCGGGAAGAAAACTTTGGCCCCACACGCGCCGCCATCGCGCGCATCGCGAAAGAAGGCCGTAAATATGGTGTCACCTTGGGCCTGATCACGCAGCGTCCAAGCGAACTTGACCCGACCATCCTGTCGCAATGCTCGACGATTTTTTCCATGCGTCTCGGCAATGACCAAGACCAGGAAATCATGCGCAAGGCCATTTCGGGTGCATCTCGCTCCTACATCAACTTTCTGCCCTCGTTGGCGAACCGTGAAGCGATCGCATTCGGCCAAGGCGTTTCCACGCCGATGCGGATGATTTTCCGTGAAGCGCAACCACATGAATTGCCAGGTAAGTTTGAAGAAACAGCACCTGGAGAGGCTTCGCCAGATCGGGACCTCTCTACGATCATCGACACGATCCGCAATCCGAAATTCCGCGCCGATGTGGAAGAGTTTGCCAGCCGGATGAGCGAAGACGACGATTTCGTCGGCACCGCACCGCCTTTGGAACCGACCGCACCGATGGACACCTCTTTGGCAGACACCATGCGTGCGCCGCGCGGCGATGAACCTGGCACAGACTTGCAATCCGACTATTCGGCAGATGATGGCGACGCGTTAGCGGCCCTTAAAAGCAAGGCATCCGATCGCTTGGCCATGCGCGCCCGGGAAACGGCCCCTTCAATGCCGGCAACGGCGCCG
>JBCCRB010000222.1:0-5264 GCA_039208465.1 Pseudomonadota bacterium | reverse complement strand
GTTCCAATCACCTGCGTTCTTCGCCGCAGACGTCGGTGTTTCCTGCTCAATGTCAGCGGGCAAATCAAACCCGGACAAATCCAATTCGTCCTCAAGATTGATTTCCTGCGTTTCCAGCGCTGGCGCGGCCGCTGCTTGCAATTCCGCTGCAGCGTTCTCAAGAACCTTCTGTTCGGCATCGGCCATGGCCAGTTCATCGCCCATGATGCCGAGTAACTCGTCCAGCGGATCTTTTTCTTCCACGGTTGCTTCGACCGCATTTTGAGCAGAAAGGTCCGCTTCAACCTCATCAAAAATGGCATCAACCGCTTGTTCTGCGGGCAGATCTCCGCTCTCGGTGATCTCTTGTACAATTGATTGGCTTGAAACAGCGCTGTCTACGCCGTCCATATCGACCGCGAGAGCCTGTTCCAGATCAGCATAATCATCCTCAGGCTCTTCGACCGGCGCTTCCGGTTCGACAACCTGTTCGGTGGGCGCCGCGGCAACAAAAACGGGCTCCTCAACCGGGGCTGCTTCAGGCACTGCCGCAGGTTCTGCTGTGATTGGCGCTGCGACAACCGGCTCAACTGCCGCCGGTGCCGGCGCTGGCGCGGTGTCGTTGGCATCGGCATTCAACAGCGCAGCCAGTTCGTCTTCCAGGCTGACCGCCTCTTCAATCGGAGCAACCGGTGCGGCCTGTGGTTGTTCTGCTTCAAACGCTTCAACCTCAGGCTCGAAAGCGGGCACGCTGTCCTCGGGCGTCACGGGCGCACTCGCGATTACCAGGGCCGGTTCTTCCGGGGCGAGCGCCTCAACCTCAGGCTCATCACCACCCAATTCGGCCAACAGCGCCTGTTCCAGGTCGGATGGCATTTCATCGGCTGGCTGTGGCGGTGGTGGCGGCGTGGCCGCACCAAATTGATAGCCGGTCGGCTCACTGACCGGCGGCGTTTCCGGCACGGGCGTCAAGGCGGCTGGCGCAAAAGGCGCGTCGGCCGGCGCCAAATCCGTATCGGACGCGGAAGCATCCTGCTTTTCACCGTCTTCGGAGAACCGCAGCAGCTCTTCAAATGGATCGTCTTCAGCTATCGGATGGTTTTTCATTTGGCCGGTATCGCTCATCGCTAAACCCTTGTACACGTTACCCAACGGCATTCACCGAAATACGCTATGACAGCGCAATATGGGCAAAGGGAGGCAAACTCAGCGCATCTCTTCCGGTGCATTCACGCCCAATATCGACAGGCCGCTGGACAAAACGTGCAACACGCCCTGCACCAAAGCGAGCCTGGCACCGGTCAAGTCTGGATTGTTAACCTTAACAAACCGTAAGGACTCGTCGCCTGCCCCCCTATTCCAATGACTATGGAACGCGCTGGCCAAATCGTAAAGGTAAAAGGCGATCCGATGCGGCTCGCGCGAATTTGACGCGGCTTCGATCATCCGGGGATATTCGCTCAGCTTGCGGATCAGCGCCAATTCGCCCTCGTCAGAAAGCAATGCCAGCTGCCCGGGCGCCGGCGCATTCCCACCAAATTGTTCATTGGCCTGGCGAAACACCGAATGGCACCGTGCATGCGCATATTGCACGTAAAACACCGGGTTATCCTTGGATTGCTCTGTTACTTTGTCGAAATCAAAATCGAGCGGTTCGGAGTTTTTCCGGTACAACATCATGAACCGTACGGCGTCGCGACCCACCTCGTCGACCACCTCACGCAGGGTGACAAAATTGCCGGACCGTTTCGACATTTTGTACTGTTCACCGCCCTTGAACAATTTGACCAATTGGCACAGCAAAATGGTCATCCGCACGCTACCCTCAGAGACAGCCTTGGCCAGCGCTTCCATCCGCTTCACATAACCGCCATGGTCTGCACCGAGCACGAAAATCGTCTCATCAAAGCCACGGCCAAACTTGTCGTAGAAGTAAGCAACGTCAGCGGCAAAGTACGTAAAAGCGCCGTCAGACTTGATCAAAGGGCGGTCCTGATCATCACCAACTGCTGTCGATTTAAACAAAGTTTGTTCGCGATCTTCCCAATCTTCGTCCACTTGGCCCTTCGGCGGCGGCAAAGAGCCCTTGTAAACATGCCCCTTGACCACAAGCTCATTAATGGCGGTTCTGATCTTTGAGCCATTGCCCTCATGCAGCGTCCGTTCGGAAAAGAACACATCATGATGCACGTTCAGGGCGCCCAAATCAGCGCGGATCATGGCCATCATCGCATCGATGACGATTGGCTTGACCAACGCCAACGCTGAAACCTCGTCCATATCGCGCAGTTTGCCGCCGAATTCATCGGCAAGTTGCTGACCGACCGGGATGAGATAGGCGCCCGGATAAAGACCTTCCGGGATCGCACCGATGTCCTCACCCAGCGCTTGGCGATAACGCATCAGCGCAGAGCGCGCCAGCACATCAATCTGCGCACCGGCATCATTGATGTAATACTCCTTGGTGACGTCATGGCCCGCAAAGGACAACAAATTGGCCAACGCATCACCAACAACCGCCCCACGGCAATGGCCGACATGCATCGGCCCTGTTGGGTTTGCCGATACATATTCCACATTTATTTTCAATGGCTTGTCAGGACTTCCTGAACCATATTTTGCCTGCATCTCCAGGATCGTGACCAATTGAGCGTGCCAGAACCCATCCGCGAGGCGCAAATTGATAAAGCCGGGACCGGCAACTTCGGCATCGGCGATGTCTGCATCACGCCGCAACGCTTCAGCGAGTTTCTCGGCCAGATCGCGCGGTTTGCTGCCGACGGCTTTTGACAGAACCATCGCCGCATTGGTTGCCAGATCGCCATGCGCAGCATCGCGCGGCGGCTCAACATTGATCCGGTCGAGCGGCAAATCGGAAACACCAAGTTCAAGTTGGTTCACAGCGGCGGCGATGCGCGCGCGAAAAACCGCAAAAACATTCATGGGAGAACAAACCTAACAACAGGATTTGAATTTGCGCGTGGCTAGCTCAAATCGGGTGTACGGTCAAACAGCCTTCGATGGTCCTTGAGTGCAAAACTGTCGGTCATGCCGGCAAGATAGTCGGCAACAAGGCGCGCCCGGCCATGATCATCCAATCTGCCGAGCTGCGCCGCCCACGCGCCGCTCATCGTTTCCGGCCTGTCCATATAGTGCCCAAACAGATCACGCACGACGCCCTCAGCGTCAGCGCGTAAAGCCAAAACACTGTCATGACGATAAAGGTTGGTGAAAAGAAAGGATTTCAACGCCTTTTCCTGCGCAGCCAGCGTGTCAGAGAAAGCCACCAGCGTCTGCCCCGCCCCGTGTACCTCAGTGACCGACTGGGGTTGCAGATCGTTCAAGCGCCCGATCGTGGTGGTAATTACATCCTCGACCATGCGCGTCATCACCCGGCGCGTCATTTCATGGACACGCCGCTCATTATCGAGCCCGGGATAGAGATGATCGACAGTGTGCAGCGCTTCGCCTGCCAAGGGCACATCGGCCACCATATCGAGGGTCAGCAAGCCGGAACGAATGCCATCGTCGAGATCATGCGTATTATAAGCAATGTCATCGGCAATTGCCGCCGCCTGCGCCTCAAGGCTGGCATGGCGCGACAATTCAAGATCATGCAGCGCGTTGTAATTGAGCACCGATTGGGGAACCGGCTTCTTGCCAAGCCCCTGCCCCGTCTCAGCATCCAGCAAGGGGCCATTGTGTTTGACCAGCCCTTCGAGCGTCTCCCAGGTCAGGTTTAGCCCGTTGAACTCCGCGTAGCGACGTTCCAGCCGGGTGACGATCCGCAGCGACTGCGCATTATGTTCAAAACCGCCATAGGCAGCCATCAATTCATCAAGCACATCTTCGCCCGTATGGCCGAAGGGCGTGTGGCCAAAATCATGCACAAGCGCCACCGCTTCTGCCAGATCATCATCAAGCCGAAAGGCGCGTGCCAGCGATCGCGCAATTTGCGCCACCTCGATCGTATGTGTCAGGCGGGTGCGGAAATGATCCTGATCATGCGCAAAAAACACCTGTGTCTTGTGCTTCAAGCGACGAAACGCGGTGGAATGGATGATCCGGTCCCGGTCGCGTTGAAAAGGTGTACGCGTCGGGCTTTCCGGCTCTTCTTCCAGTCGCCCGCGTGATCGGGCCGCATCGCTGGCGTAAGGCGCCCGCGCCCCGCCGCCAAATCCGATCATGTCAAACCCGGTCGCCATGCCCAATCCTGTCCATCCCTGTCATGCATCTATTGACCGCGGGCCGGTGCGTCCATACTTTCAGTCAAAGCAAATGGAGCTAATCCGCAATGACGGCCCATGACAATCAATTGGCTGGCAAGCAGGTCACCGTGACCGACGCGTGTTTTACGCAGGTCGCCAAGATTCTCGCCAGCGAGGAAGACAAGACCGCAATGCGCATCAGCGTTGAAGGCGGTGGCTGTTCCGGTTTTTCCTACAAGTTCGATCTGGTCAGCGACCGGGCCGATGACGACCATGTTTTCGAAAAAGATGGCGTAACGGTGCTGATCGACGACTTATCGCTCGTCTATATGGCGGGTTCGGAAGTCGATTTCGTTGATGAGCTGATGGGGCAATCCTTTCAGATCCGGAATCCAAACGCGGTCGCCTCTTGCGGCTGCGGCACGAGCTTTTCGATCTGATGCCACTCAAAGTCGCGACCTGGAACATCAACGGCGTCAAGGCGCGGCTTGATACGGTCCTCTCCTGGCTTGAAACATCGAAGCCAGACATCGCCTGCCTGCAGGAAATCAAATCGGTCGATGAAAACTTCCCGCGCGAAGCGTTTGAAGCGCTTGGCTACAATGTGGAAACGCATGGGCAAAAGGGCTTCAACGGCGTCGCCATCTTCTCAAAACTGCCCTTTGACGAGGTCAATCGCGGCCTGCCGGGTGACGATGAAGACGAACAGGCGCGCTTCATCGAAGGCGTTTTTTCCCATCGCGGCAGCAGTTTGCGGGTGGTCTCGCTTTATCTGCCCAATGGCAATCCGGTCACCGAAGACCGCAAATTTGGCTACAAGCTGCGCTGGATGACGCGGTTAGAGGCGTTTGCCCGTGAGCGGCTCACGCTGGAAGAGGCGCTCATCCTGGCCGGCGATTATAACGTCATTCCGATGCCGGAAGATTGTCATGATCCCGCCGTTTGGGAGGGTGACGCGCTGTATCGGCCTGAAAGCCGGGAAAAGTTCCGGCGTTTGAGTAACCTCGGCTTTGCCGATGCACTGCGCGCGTCAACTGACGAAATTGCTTTTACCTTTTGGGATTATCAGGCCGGTGC
>JBCCRB010000221.1:0-5268 GCA_039208465.1 Pseudomonadota bacterium | reverse complement strand
TCGGCACCAGCTATTCCGCCGTCCCGGCCTTTCACTTTGAAGGTTTCTTGAAACAGGCCCTGTCAGCCGATGTCGTCAACGCGGCCGCCATTGGCCAGGGCCCCTTCAAACCGATGGAAGACTTCCTCGTCACGCTGGATGCGCTCACCACACCGCCATCGCAGGTGATCTGGGAGATTCCCGAACGTTACTTGAAAACAACGGAGTAAGCCGATGAAAAGACTCAAACTTTTGGCAGCCGCCGCCCTCATGGTCGGCACCGCCCATGCCGAACCCTATTGCGATGCCCTTGTCACGGGCGATGGCCTGACCGCCAAACAGGCGCGTTCGGCCCCGATCTACAGCGACACGCAAAGCGGCTGGATTTTCACCAACGATCAGTTCGCCGATCGCTATGACATGAAGGACAGCGCCGCCGCCTTAGTGGGCGACATCATTGCCGAATTCGACGCGCGCGGCGTTCCCCTGGCAATTCTCGTGCCGCCACCGCGCCCGGTCATTGCCGGCCAGGCAACGCTCGATGTAGCAATGGGCGGCGAAACCTATGATGTTGCGTCCGCCCAGGCATCCTTCACCAAACTGATCGAAAGCCTCAACCAATTGGGCGCCATCGCGCCTGATCTGCAGGCACTTGCGCTATCCGAACCGGCACTGCGCGAAGCCTTCTATTTCAAGCGCGATACGCATTGGACTACGGTGGGTGCCGCACACAGCGCCATGGCATTGGCCCGGCTGATCGCGAAAGACCATCCGACGCTGTTTCCGGCTTTGCCCGCGTTTTCAGCGGCGGATCTGAAGGTTTCAGGCCAGATCGAAGAGGAAGGCGCGCTGGCCGACATAGCCCGCGACGCTTGCGGTGCCGATTTGGCACCGGAGACCGCGCCCGCCTTTGACCTGACCAGCGCAGAAGGTGGCAGCCTGTTGGGCGACGCACCGGCGCGGCCGCGCATTGCCTTGGTCGGCTCAAGCTTTTCGGACCGCAATCGCCGCGACGAATATCGGGTGGCCGATGCTCTGGCCCGTGCCCTTGGCGCCGATGTCGACAATTATTCGGTATCCGGCGGCGGCGGTGTCGGCGGCATTGAGAGCTATGTCCTGTCCGGTGATCTGGATCACGGCATGCACGACCTTGTCATCTGGGAACTGCCCTACACCGAGGAATTCAACTCAACCTCCATGCTGCGGCAATTGCTGGGCGCGCTGCGTCATGGCGCGTCAGAGACGGCAAGCCCCCTGCCCAGCGACGACACGATTGCCGATGAAAGCCTGATGCAGCTCGCGGCGCTTGAGCTTGATCTTGCCGGTGAAAGCGCACACCGCGTCAAGCTGAAGATGGTTTTCGAAAATGGCTCGAAGACGACAGTCTCCGTGACGCGCCGTGGTGCGTTGACCGCGCAAGCGCGTGAAAAGAACGTCTTTGTCAGCCTGGCAGACCTGACCGGCCGGACGATCAAGGAACTCAAGATCGAACCGTCCAACGGAACGCAAGTGCTCGAAGTCAAAGCGCACCAATAGCCCTCAAAGACCGTTTGACCAGCCCTTACAAATCCGAGAGCTGGTCAAACACGGCTAAATGTCGAAAGAAGCTGATCAGATTGCCAGGCTTTATCGTCACCATGCGCGTGCATGAACGAACCGTCGGCCCTCGACATGGGCTGCGGGTCGGGTGATCCGATTGGCCGCTATCTTCTGGGTCTCGGCTGTTCCATTTTCAGCCCGTTCGTCCATAACGTGACAACGGCGATATAGACTGTTACGACCAAACCATATCCCGACCAGATTCTCTGAATACCCAATATTTTTAAACGCCGCCGAAAAGCGAGTATCGCGTTGATCCCTGCCGCCAACCTTTTGCTTCATGCCGCGACAAAGCTTATTGGAAATGCGCTGAGCCCGGCCCATCGCCTCTACCATCGTCTCTACCCGTCCAAGCGTTTTCAGCTTCCCGAACACATGCCAGCCGCTTTTGATGGCCGCGCTTTGGCGATCGAAAAGAATGTGTGGCAGCGAAACTATACGGGGCGGGTGACCAGTGACTTTGCCATCAATTTCCATGTGAACCGGCTGTTTTCGAGGGACTTCAACCATCACTTCATGACCGATCAGCAGGCGGACAAATTCATCAACGACAATTTTCCCGGCAGAATTTCAGACGCCTACAACAGCCTGAAAAACGGCGCAGCTCGGGCAGACATCTGGCGGCTCCTCGTCCTCCACAAATATGGTGGCATTTATCTGGACATTGACGCGACATTCTCAGCGCCGCCCAGTTGGTTTCTCGGTCACGACGAACAGGAAGTGTTGATCACCGATCGGTCTGGAAAGATCACCAACTATTTCCTCGCCTCCCGGGCGGGAAACGAAAAGCTGATGGCGTTGGTTGAAAAGATCGTCACCAACATCGAAGAACGGGCGTTCGACAGGGTATTCGAGTTGACCGGACCCGCGGTAATCAGGGAGTTAAGCGATACGCTCGCGTTCAAGCCGCGGCTTTTTCGCGGCATTGCCAGCCACGGCCAGATGACGCTCAAGCAGCACCAATATATCGATCAACCCAAAGGGCATTGGAGCCAAGCAAAAACTGTCGATGACATCGTCGATGTGAACTTCGTGCCGCAAAAGCCGGGCGCTGTTTACTGACCACCGATTAATCACCCTTTGGGCCAGCTCAATAACGACCGGCTAGCTTATGGGTTTTTCTTCCCGCTTGTCTGGTCGCGCTTGCTCTTCAAACGCATCCAGAACAGTTTGCCAAAAGGCCCGCTCTTGACCGGTACAAGTCGAAATAGTCTCGCGTATGTTATGCGAAGCGTCCTTTTCCAACTCGTTACGCAGATGAACCGCCATCCTGCGCGCATCATGCGCGCTGTCGAAGTTGATTCCGGTTTGCATGACAATGTGTGGCAGCTGTGTTTCAGTCTGGTTGGTTTCAGCCCGCGGTGCAGCGCGCCCGGTCAATCGTTTAACCAAGGCAAAAGTTTGCTTGAACGGGTTGCTCACGCCTAAACCGAACAACATCATAAAAACGAGGCTGGCCAAACCCGTTACGAGAAACCCGCCATAGGTACCCTTAGCGTAGCCCATTGCTGTGAAGCCGACACTCAACACAATGAAACATAAAATGCTCGATCGCGCATGTTCAGGCGGCAGAAACGCGGCACCAAACCCAAATCCGGCAAGGGCGCCAAACAGAAGCGTGTCATAAATTGTGAAGGAGTTGGAGAAGAACAGTACTCCCATATAACCAAATATGAGCACCGGAATAAGAGCGGTCATAGCACGCTGACGTTTGCTTACCGCTACGGCTTGGATTGGCATTAACCAGCTCCTGCATCCAAATAAATCGATGTTTTTGGCATAGTCTTTGCGCTCGAAAATACGCCTCGCCCGATTAATATTCAGTAATAGCAGGCGGCACGTTTCTAGACTTGTATGATTAGATCTCCACAAGGCTCAACACAGCCGACATCTACCGACAGCGCGCTCGTTAGCCTTCGCCGTCGGGCACATATTCCAGCAATTCGCCGGGCTGACAGTCCAACACACGGCAAATCGCTTCGAGCGTATTGAAGCGCACGCCGCGCGCCTTTCCCGACCGCAACATCGATAGGTTCTGCTCGGAAAGGCCAATCTGCGCGGCCAGCTCTCTGGAGGTCATCTTGCGCAGCGCCAGCATGACATCCAGGCGCACGACGATCGCCATATCAGACCACCTCCTGGTGATCTTGCCAAAGCTCGGCCCCCAAAGCCAAGGCGTGCGCCATGCAGCCGGCGATCAGAGCAGAAAAAGCAATCGACAATTGCGCCGTGCCGAAACCGATAGCCAGCGCCCGCTCACCTGCAGGGTTGCCCCAGGTAGCGACGGCAGACGCAATGGGTTGTGAAACAATGCCCCACACAAGCATCCCCCAGAGCAGGGTTGCCGCCTGCCGTGCACTTTTTGCAGCCATGGCCGGCATACGATCCGCCAACTGATTAAAGGTACTGCGCGCGACCGCCAGGAGCACGATCCACAACACGAGATGAACCGCCACGATGGCGCTGAGCGCCCAGGCTTGCCAGGGCGCGATCGTCACCGCGTCATAGCCGGCGATCGTAGCCAGTTCTTCACCAACGCCAATCGGGTCCATGAGCATCATCACGGCACCGACGGCGGTGAGCGCGAGGAGCAGCCCTACCCCAACGGTCAACAGGCTTTTTAAACGCCGCGCGGCGCCTGTCACTTTTGCAGTATCAATCATTTTCTCTTTTCTCGGCTAATGTTTCATGTTTTACATATAACAATATCTCAAAAACATGCAATGGAAAATAGATGCCAAACCGCAAAACCTTTCAACTTGTCACCCTCTCCTGTCTGATTGCCACACTTTGGGGCTGCAGCACCTTAAATCCTGCCGGCCTGGTCGCGGCAAGCAGGCTTGACCCTTTGAACACCGCCCCGTCGCAGATTGCGGTCGCTGTTGGCGTGCCAAGCGCCCTGCGGCTTGACGATGGCGACGCCGAAATCCGCATGGCGTTCAGGGGCGGCACGGACGCTGCGCCGGTCTTCCTTGAGGAGGCAGCGCCCCTGCAACTGAGCCAATCAACGGGCAACGGCCCCGTCCCCAATGCGGCCGGCGAGCGCGTCTATATTGCGCGCATTGCAGAGGAAGATGCCGACGCAATCGCCCAACTGCAAAGCGAAATACGCGCCTATCGGGCCTCGGGCCGGCGCGGTCAGGGTTCGCTCACCATCGGTCTTGTCGGCGGCTGCTACGAAGAAGCGCTACCGGGCGCGATAAAAGTGAGCACCTGGCTGCAAACTGACCCGGATAACAGGTTTGTCCCTTTGACGAACCGCAGTGATGTCGCCCGTTCCCTCGGCGAGCCCGCAGCGGCTCAACTGCGCGCGAAATTGCGCCCATGCGATGCTTAAAATCAAACGCCCCTCCCGACAGACAGACCGAGTGGCAAAAACCCGGCGCGGATTTTTCTTGAAAAAAAAACGCGCCGGCTGTCGATTGGGACGTCACACGATCGTCTGGTGGGTGGAAGCGCAAGAATTAAGCGCCTCCATCAAACCAAGATCGGAGAATGACAATGAACACTTATCTGACACTCGGCGCCGCGGTGGCGGCTATCATCGTGGCCACGCCGTTCGTGCTGCCCGCGTCCAAAACCGTTGAACGCAGCGCCATCATCGAAGCGCCAGCGGAGAAAGTCTTTGCCCTGGTTGCGTCCAACGAAGGCTTCCAGACCTTCAACCCCTACAAGGTCAAGGACGCGAAT
>JBCCRB010000220.1:0-5280 GCA_039208465.1 Pseudomonadota bacterium | reverse complement strand
GTATCATCTTTGGCGGCGGGCTGCTGATCATGATGGGCATGAGCGCCCGCGCGGTGCAGACCGGTGAGCAGACGCTCGGCGACTTTGTATTCATCAACGCGATGCTGATGCAATTGGCCGTCCCGCTCAATTTCATTGGCTTCATCTACCGCGAGATCAGGCAGGGGCTGACCGACATTGAGCAGATGTTTGATTTGCTCGACGTCAATGCCGAGGTTCAAGACGCACCGGACGCCGAACCGCTTAAAGTCCAGCAGGCAGCCTTGTCTTTCGAGGATGTCGAGTTTGCCTATGATCTCGACCGGCCGATCCTCAAGGGCATTTCCTTTGACGTGCCCGCCGGTAAGACGGTCGCAATTGTTGGCCCTTCCGGGGCCGGTAAATCCACCATTTCGCGGCTTTTGTTCCGCTTCTACGACGTGCAATCCGGCGCCATCCGCGTCGATGGGCAGGATGTGCGTGAGGTGACGCAAAAAACCCTGCGTGCGGCGATTGGCATGGTGCCGCAGGACACAGTTCTGTTCAACGACACAATCGCCTACAATATCCGCTATGGGCGTCCCGAGGCGACCGATGAAGAGGTGCAAAACGCCGCTGAGATGGCCCAAATCGGCGACTTTATCCGTTCGCTGCCGCAGGGCTTTGACACGATGGTCGGCGAACGCGGTCTGAAACTGTCTGGCGGCGAAAAACAGCGCGTGGCCATCGCCCGCACGATCCTCAAAGCACCACCCACCCTGATCCTGGATGAGGCAACCTCGGCGCTCGACACCGCCACCGAACAGGAAATTCAGCACGCCCTCGATATCGTCTCGAAGGATCGCACCACGCTTGTCATTGCGCACCGTCTGTCGACCGTCATTAGCGCCGATGAGATCATCGTGCTTCAGGCTGGTTCCATTGCTGAACGCGGCACCCACAGTGAGTTGATCGAGCTGAAGGATGGCCTCTATGCACAAATGTGGGCGCGTCAGGCCGAAGCCATTGAGGCCGAAGCGCGGCTGCGCAAGGCGCGCGAAAATGATGAACTGGGCGTCATCGAGCGGCGGCGGCAGGAGCCAGCCGAGTAGGGCACCTTACCAAACCGCATCCGCGTCGGTCTTCACTCTTGCGCAGCGGCAGGCTTGCCAATAAGGCAAACGCCATGAGCTTGGCCGATACCATTACAAAAGCCTTCGTTCCCGTGCACCGGGAAGGATGGCCCTTCATTGCGATCTTTTTCATCATCGCCTGCGTCGCGGGCCTTCTCTGGGATCCGCTTCTTTATGTCGGTTTGGCCCTAACGGCCTGGTGTGCGTACTTCTTTCGCGACCCAGTGCGTGTCGTACCATTGTCCGATGATTTGGTGATATCGCCCGCCGACGGGATCGTCTCGGCCATCGGCCCCGTTACGCCGCCGCCGGAACTGGGTCTGGGTGAGGGGCAATGCACACGCATCTCCGTGTTCATGAATGTGTTTTCGGTCCATGTGAACCGGGCACCGGTGCGCGGTGCCGTGCAAAAAATCATCTATACGCCCGGCCGCTTTCTCAACGCCGATCTCGACAAGGCAAGCCGCGAGAATGAACGCAACGCGCTTATTATTGAGACCGAGCATGGCACGGTCGCAACCGTTCAAATCGCCGGTCTTGTCGCGCGCCGTATTGTTTGCTGGTCAAAAGAGGGCGATGCCCTTGCCGCCGGTGAGCGGTTCGGCTTGATCCGGTTTGGCTCGCGCCTTGATGTCTATTTGCCGGAAAACGCCGTACCCCAGGTCCATCTCGGCCAGACCGCACTGGCCGGTGAAACGGTCCTGGCGGCCTTTGACCGCGCAGCGCCGGCCGCATTGATGCGCGTCGACTAGCGGCATGACGGACGCCTTTCCCCCCTTCGAACCCGATGGTGACAAAGGCAAATCCGCCAAGCGCCTGCGCGACATCCCGTTGCGCTACCTGATCCCCAACATCGTGACAGTCCTGGCCATATGTGCCGGTTTATCGGCCATCCGCATGGCGTTTGAAGAACGTTTTGAAGCGGCCATCCTGCTGATCGCCATCGCGGCATTGCTCGATGGGCTGGACGGCCGCATTGCGCGCATCATGAAGGCATCATCGCGCTTTGGCAAAGAGATGGATTCGCTTGCCGACATGGTCAATTTCGGCGTCGTGCCGGCCATGGTGCTCTATGTTTTCGCGCTCGATGAAGCCAAGCAATTCGGCTGGACGGCCGCGCTGCTCTACGCCATTGCCTGTGCCCTGCGCTTGGCGCGGTTTAATCTGATGGCCGACGAACTCGATCGACCAAAATGGCAACACGCCTTTTTCGTTGGCGTGCCCGCCCCGGCCGCCGCACTGATCGTCTTGCTGCCGGTCTATCTGGGTTTTCTCGGCTTTGAGCCCGGTTGGTACACCGCCAGTGTGGCTGGCTTTTATACGCTTGCTGTGGCGATGTTGATGGTGTCCAATCTGCCTGTCTGGTCGGGCAAGACCATCGACCGGATCCCCAAGACGGCGGTCGTACCAATCATTATGGGCGTTGCCCTTTTTGCCGGGATCCTCGCCAATTTCACCTGGCTGACACTCAGCGCTTGCGTCCTTGCCTATTGGGCTTTCTTGCCCTGGTCGTTGCGCATGTGGCGCAAGGCAAAAAAACGCGCATTGTCAGACGCTTAGGCCGCTCGGCTCCCAGAAGTTTCGACCGACATATGCTCTTCGACGAGCCGTTTGGTCGTCACATAATCCGTCTTACCGGATCCAAGCACCGGGATCTCATCCAGATGCAGGAAGGATTGCGGGACCATCAGCTCGGTGACCCCTTTCTTTTTGGAAAAGGCTACCAGGGACTGCTTGTCCGGTTTCGGCGTCGTTGTGGCGAGGATGATCCGCTCGCCCTTGCGCCGGTCCGGCACCGAGACTGCGGCATGGTCGGCCTCGGGCCAAAATGCTTTGACCAGCATTTCCACGGCACCAAGCGAGACCATTTCCCCGGCAATCTTGGCAAAGCGCTTGGCCCGCCCGCGGATCGCCATAAAACCATTCTTGTCGATATGCACAATATCGCCGCTGTCATGCCAGCCATCGCCAACCGGTTGCAGGATGCCCGGCTTGTCCGGCATCATATAGCCGAGCATGACATTGGGGCCGCGCACCCACAGGCGCCCGCCATCTTCAATCCCTTCGACCGGTTCAAGCCGCACATCAATGCCGGGCAACAGCCGCCCAACGGTGTTCGCCTTTGTATGCGTGGCCGTGTTCACGGCAACCACCGGCGAAGCTTCGGTCATGCCAAACCCTTCCAGGATGGCGCATCCGAACCGTTCCTCATAGGTGTGCACTGTCTCCGGCTTCACCGCTTCAGCACCGGCAACGACAAAACGTAAACTATCAAAATCGGTATCTTTGGCGGTGCGCGCATAGCCGTTCAGGAACGTGTCCGTTCCAAACATGATGGTCGGCCTGACCTTTGCGGCCACCGTCGGGATCAGCTTGTAGTGCAGCGGCGAGGGATAAAGGAACAGTTTCACGCCGTAAAACAGCGGCAGGATCGTCCCGCCCGTCAGCCCGAAGGAATGGAAGATTGGCAGCACGTTGAACAGGCAATCTTCGACAGAAATATCGACACGCGCTTCTGATTGCGCTACGTTGACGTGCAAATTGCGATGCGACAGCACCACCCCTTTGGGCGCGCCCTCCGAGCCTGAGGTGTAAAGGATTGTCGCCGGGTTATCGGCATCAATCTGAGAAATTGGCCGCGACCATTGCAATGCAGCACTGATCTTTTCGCGTGTCGTGATGGTTTCGCGCAACTCGTCCAGCCACACGATGTTCGTGCCATTTTCTTCCAAGGCCTTGACCACATCATGCAGTTCGGCCTTTTCGATAAAGGCCTTTGACGACAGGACTGTCTTGATGAGGGCCGTATTGACCGCAGAAACCACATTGGTCGGCCCAGCGGTGTAATTGAGCATCGCGGCCACCCGCCCGGCCGATTGAAGCGCAAAAAAGCTAACGACGGCGCCATTGGCATTCGGCAGTAAGACGCCCATCGCTTCGCCCGGTTCGGACATCGCCGCAAAGCGTCTGCCGAGCACACGCGCCCCGATCAGCATGCGTTTGTAGGTCAAAGATCCGGTAACGGTGTCTTCAAGGATCGTGCGCCCTGGCCCATAGGTGCGCGCCGTATCGACAAGCGCCTGAAACAGACCGACGGAAAAATCGGTGGTCTCAAAACGCACCTGCGCCATGCGATCGAACAGCGCATTTGCCGGCGATGAAAAATCGCGACCGCGTGCTTTCAGCATCTGCTGAATATCCATCGCGGGCAGAGCATGGACCGTCAGTGGCGCAAACCTTTGCCGCGGTGCCTTGCTGGCCGGTGTGATCGAGGACGGCAAAAAACGGGCATTGCGCGTATAGATGGGGATGATCTTTGCGCCGGATTTGCGCGCCAGAAGCGTGACTGCCCGATAGAGCCGAAACGCTTTGTCATCCGGCTCCACCGCCGCCGGAAAATAGACCGCAAGCCGGCCATTGCCCTTCAAATGCCGCACCAAGCGCCGGTTGCCGATCATCTTTTCCTTGTCGAAGACAACCGTGCGCGCCAGTTCGCGGAACCAGCTTGTCGGAAAAGAAGACGCCGATGCCGGGTCAAGCACATGCAGGGTGTCATCGGGCAGCGAGGCCAAAAAGATCGCCGGATCCATCAAGGATTGCTCGGAAATCGCGTAGATGACCGGTCCACGCGCCTTGTTGGCGTCGGCCAGATCGCTGTTATCGAGCCGGTAAAGCGCCTTGATTGGGGCGAGCCAGAAGGCTTGTTTCCAAGAATTGCCAATCGTGCGCACATCGATGAGCGCGATGACAGCGAGGCCGAAAACAAGCGTTAAGGCCACTAAAAGCAACAAAATCAGCATAAATTCCTCCCAAAATTCATGCTTACGGCCAACAGCATAGCCGCCGACCGAAAGAACACAAGCGACGTTTAACCCTTCTCCAAGGCTTCGGCGGCTAGGCTGTGGGTGGTAAATCTGGAAAATGGCATGTCCGCGCCGACGCTCAAAGCGCCACTGCAAATTGGCCCCTATGACGCCCTGACCGTAACGGCAGGGTTGTTCGGCTTGTTGGCACTGCTGGCGCTGACCGCCTTTGTGGTCAATTTTGGCGCGACACTGTCTGATTTTTCCGCGTTTTTTACCGCAGGAACGCTGGCCCGGGCCGATCAGGCCGCGCTCGCCTATGACCTGGAGGCTTTTCGCGCCACATACCGGGATGCTTTTCCCGGTGCGCCGGATGGATATGGCTG
>JBCCRB010000219.1:0-5281 GCA_039208465.1 Pseudomonadota bacterium | reverse complement strand
TCCTCTGGATCATCTGGGGCGCGGTCCACGCGCTGGCTGGTGTTATCGTCCTGACGAGCGATGCAACAGGCGGTTTCCAGGCCATTGCCGACGCCGTTGATCCTGATGTGCTGGTCAATGATTACCACCCCGCTGTAGGCGGCATCCTCAATCAGCATGGCTGGAACCTCTTATGGTTCGGCGTGGCAACGGTCATTGGCGGCCTGTTCATCTGGCGGCAAAACATGACAGCAATCTGGGTGACCGGCATGGTCGGCGGCCTGGCCGATCTCGGCTACCTGCTTTACGTGGATTTTCCGGGCTATGTCCTGTTCTTCCCGGGCACGGTTATGACCTTCATCTCCGGCACGGCAATTGCCCTCAGTTTCTGGGTCTGGTTGACGGAGCGCAGCAAAAGTTCAGTATCATAGTCCGGTGGACAAGTATTTCGGGAGCCAGAGATGAGCAAATTGCCAACAATTACGGCGCGCGAAGACGGCCCGCTCATTGTCCAGAACCCGCCTCCCATCACGGACGCAGAGGGGACCGAACTGGAACCCAAACCAATGGCCGCGCTCTGCCGATGTGGCGCATCATCCAACAAACCCTTCTGCGATGGCTCGCACAAGCAAATCGGCTTTTCCAACGCACCTGAAACCGGCAAGCTGCGCAACACACCCATAAGATATTCCGGCACGGTAGAGGGCGTTGAAGTGACGGTCAGCTATACACCGGTCTTGTGCACTCATGCAGCGCAGTGTCAGGCGCGCGCCATCGAAGTGTTTGACCCGGGTAAAAAACCGTGGATTCAGCCGGAAAACGGGTCGGTCAAGGCGATCATGGATGTGATGGCAGCCTGCCCGTCCGGCGCGCTACGCGTTGCGATCGGCGATCTGCCCGAACAGCATCTGACCACCGGCGATGTGGCGATCAACATCGAAAAGAACGGGCCTTACCACGTGACAAATGTCGCCCTTGAGGCAGAGTTTAATGGCGCTGGCGCCAGCCGCGCCAAATATTCGCTGTGCCGCTGCGGCCAATCAAAGAACAAGCCGTTCTGCGATGGCACGCACCATGATGTGAAATGGCGCGACGACTGACTTAGCGTCAGCCGTCCGACCGTTTCATCTGCGGATGAAGCGCACGCCCTAGTATATGCTCGGATCGCCCGATCACCTGGCTTGAATGGCCAACAATGAGCGGATCAGGGCCGGGCGCCACCCGTTTATCCCGTTTCGGATAGGGCAAGGATGCCAGGAAATGCTGCATACAGTTCAGCCGCGCGCGTTTCTTGTCGTTCGACTTGATGATCGTCCAGGGTGCATCGGCCGTGTCGGTATAAAAGAACATGGCTTCCTTGGCCTCGGTGTAATCATCCCACTTGTTCAATGATGCCTTGTCGATCGGTGACAATTTCCACTGTTTGAGCGGGTCATGCTCGCGTGAATTAAAGCGGCGCAGTTGCTCCTCTTGCGTCACCGAAAACCAATATTTGAACAGCCAGATGCCTGAGCTGACGAGCATCCGCTCAAATTCCGGCGTGGTGCGCATAAAATCGAGATATTCGTTCGGCGAACAGAACCCCATCACCCGTTCTACACCGGCCCGATTGTACCAGGAACGGTCAAACAGCACGATTTCACCGCCTGCCGGCAGATGTTGCACATAGCGCTGGTAATACCATTGCGAGCTCTCGCGCTCCGATGGTTTTTCCAGCGCCACAACCCGCGCGCCGCGCGGATTAAGATGCTCCATAAACCGTTTGATCGTGCCGCCCTTGCCCGCCGCATCACGCCCTTCAAAGATGATAACGACCTTCTGGCCGGTTTCACGCACCCATTCCTGGACCTTTAACAGCTCCACTTGGAGCGCTGCTTTCTGCCGCTCATAGCTGCCACGCCTGATTTTGGTCTTGTAGGGATATTCGCCACTTTCAAACGCGTGTGCGATCGCATCGGGATCGGCCCGCATCTCGGCAAGGCGCGTGCGTGCGTTTACCGGCGCCTCGACGATCGGTGGTTCCACATCATGCCCGTTCTGATAAACGGTGTCCTGTTCCTGTTTGCTCATAGTTCCCTCCGACCCTCAAGTGCCTTCAATATTGTCAATCCCCCTTCAGCATCGTCCCAATCACAACAAGGTCAGCGGGCATAACCCCAATGTAAGGGTTGAGCTGATCGCCGAAGGCGGTATGTCACAACAATGACATTAGAATCTGTTCATGGGCGGCAAACGGATGACGGCGCCATGACCGAGATCAAATTGTTCCGAACTTTATTCATCTCCGATCTTCATTTGGGGACAAGAGGCTGTCAGGCCGAGCTTTTGCTGCAGTTTTTGCGCGAACATGACGCTGAAAAAATTTACCTTGTTGGCGACATTTTCGACGGCTGGCGCTTGAGAAAGGGCTGGTACTGGCCGCAAACGCATGATGACGTGGTTCAGGCGTTGCTGCGCAAAGCGCGTAAAGGCGCAGAAGTCTATTATATCCCCGGCAACCATGATGAGGTGATGCGCCAGTTCCTGGGCACCCATTTCGGTGGCATTGAAGTGATTGACCGCGCCCTTCATGAGACCGCCGATGGCACGAAACTCCTCGTCACCCATGGTGACCAGTTCGACATGGTGGTCATGAACGCCAAATGGCTCGCCCATGTGGGTGATTATGCTTATGCGACCGCGCTGAAAGTCAATTACTGGTTCAATCGCGTGCGCCGCCTTTGGGGCGGGCAATATTGGTCCCTGTCAAAATGGGCCAAGCTGAAGGTCAAGAAGGCGGTCAACTTCATCGGCGATTTTGAAAAAGTTCTGGCCAATGAAGCCGTCGCTGAGGGGGCGGAAGGCGTGATTTGCGGGCATATTCACCACGCAACCATCAAGCAGATCAAAGACATCCGCTACATCAATACCGGCGACTGGGTGGAAAGCTGCACGGCAATCGTTGAAGATAAGCACGGCAAACTACGCCTCATCGATTGGTCGGAAGTAACCAGGGCCAGGGCAAAAAGGCAAAAGTACAGAAATAAATTAGCGGTTGAGCGATCACTGCCACAAGCGGCAGAATAACCCTGGACAACATAAACGAAGAAAGGCTGAGCGGCGCACGCCGACCCGAAGCATTTGCATGACCGAGAGCACCCTGAAATCCGCTGATCCACGCGCGCAGATCGGCCGCGCCGTCCAGCAAAACGAAAGCTGGACCATAACGGGCATGTTGGAGCGCGCCTTTGCAAAGACCTTCACCGGCTTGGTCTACGCGCAAATCTGGGAAGATCCGGTGGTCGACATGGAAGCCCTGCAGATCAGCCCCGATGACCATATTGTCGCCATCGCGTCGGGCGGCTGCAATGTGATGTCCTACCTGACCGCCAATCCAGCATCGATCGAGGCGGTGGACCTGTCGCCGGCGCATATCGCGCTCAACAGGCTGAAATATGCAGCGCCGCGCTACCTGGACTATGACGAATTCTTCCAGCTGTTCGGCGATGCTGAAAACAAGGGCAATGCCGCGCTCTTCGATGAAAAGCTGAAACCGCATCTGGACGTCGATACGGTCGATTATTGGAATGGCCGTAAAGGCCTGACTGGCCGCCGCATCGATATGTTTGCGCAAAACATCTACCGCTTCGGCGCGCTTGGTATGTTTATCGGATGGGGCCATCGCATCGGGCGCTGGCTCGGCGTCGACTTCGCTGACTTCATGAAGACGCGGTCAATCGAAGATCAAAAGCAGTTCTTTGAGCAAAAAGTGCGCCCGGCGCTCAATCACCGCCTGATCCGATTTCTGGCCTCCAACCGCGCTTCGCTGTTCGGCCTTGGCATCCCGCCGCAGCAATATGAAGCTTTGGCAAGCGCCGCAGAAGGTGACATGCACGCCGTTCTCGTTGAGCGTACGCGCCGCCTGATGTGCGATTTCCCAATCACTGAGAACTATTTTGCCTGGGCCGCCTTCAACCGCGGCTATGACAAGTCCGGCAACGGCCCACTACCCCCCTATCTACAAAAACAAAATTTCGAAGCCGTGCGGACAGGCGCGCATAAGATTGCCATCCACAACCGCACCGTGACCGACCTGCTTGAAAGCGCGCCGGCCCAGTCGAAGGACTGCTATGTGCTGCTCGATGCGCTCGATTGGATGACAGACCAGCAACTCAATGATCTTTGGGCGCAAATTGCCCGCACGGCCAAGCCAGGCGCGCGTGTCATCTACCGCACCGCCGGCCTTGATTGCATTCTGCCCGGCAGGGTTAATGACGCTATTTTGTCCCAATGGAACTATGACAGCCAAGCAAGCCGTAAGGGCCAGGAAAATGACCGCTCGGCAATCTATGGCGGTTTCCACGTCTACCGGCAGAAAAGCTGAACAAAAAAAGCTGAACAATGACCGCCGAAAACAACGCCCAATCCCACGCACAATTGATGAATGGCGTCTACAAGACCCAACGCCATTTCTATGATCTGACCCGCAAATATTATCTGCTGGGGCGTGATCGTGCGCTGCAGAGCATGGCACCCGCGCCGGGCCAATCCATCCTCGAAGTGGGCTGCGGCACCGGACGCAACCTGGCGCTTGCCGCAAAGCTGTTTCCAAACGCGTCCATCTACGGCTTTGATATTTCATCGGAAATGCTCAAGAGCGCGAGCGACAAAATGGCCAAGTACGCGATCACCGATCGCGTAAAACTCGCCCAGGCCGATGCAACCGATTTCGACCCGCAGCAATTATTCAGTGTCGACGGATTTGACCGGATACTCATCTCCTACGCGGTGTCGATGATCCCGGTCTGGCAGGAAGCCATTACCCATGCCGCCACCAAATTAAATCCCGGCGGCGAGCTCCATGTCGTCGATTTTGGCCAGCAGGCTGGCCTGCCCGGCTGGTTCCGCAGCGGCTTGCACGGATGGCTAGCCAAGTTTCATGTTGAACCACGCGCGGAGCTGAAAAACGTGCTGGACAAAGCCGCCGTACCGGTCGGTGGCGAGGCCAACCTCGACAGCCTTTACCGCGATTACACCTGGCACGGGATCATCCGGCGCCCATAAAATCCAATAGGCCATTGATAATCATATAAAGGTTTGCTTATATCCTTATATGAAATTGGGGCCCACACATGGCTAACAGTAATCCGCTTACCGAATTAATGGCACAAAAAGGTGTTTTGCTCGCTGATGGGGCGACGGGAACCAACCTTTTCGCAATGGGCCTTGAATCAGGTGACGCGCCCGAATTGTGGAACCAAGAAGCGCCTGAAAAGATTCGAAAAATGCACCAGGATTTTGTTGATGCTGGTGCCGATATTAT
>JBCCRB010000218.1:0-5308 GCA_039208465.1 Pseudomonadota bacterium | reverse complement strand
CCGCCATAGGCTTTGACGAAGGCCGCTTTGTCCATTTGCGACGGGCGATCATGGGCATGCGGGGGAAAGTGTTCATGCCAGTGACGGGCGATGTCTTCGCGGCGCGCAAACCAGACGCCTTGATGGGTCAGCGCATAGGTGATGAAGCGTTTAAGCGCCTGGAAACGGCCCGGTCGGCCGACAAGGCGGCAATGCAGGCCGATCGACATCATTTTCGGGCTGCCCTCGACGCCTTCGTGGTAAAGCGCGTCAAACGTGTCGCGCAGATAGGCTTCAAACTGATCGCCGGCGTTGAAGCCTTGCGGCGTGGCAAAGCGCATATCGTTGCAGTCGAGCGTATAGGGGACGATGAGCTGATGCTTGCCGTCATGTTGATGCCAATAGGGCAGTTCGTCGGCGTAGGAATCGGCGCAGTACAAAAAGCTGCCCTCCTGCGTGACCAGATCGATGGTATTCATCGAACAACGCCCGGTGTACCAGCCCGAGGGGCGGCGGCCCGTGACCTGCTCGTGCAAGGCGATCGCCTGTTGCATATGCGCCCGCTCTTCATCGGGCGTGAAATCCTTGTACTCGATCCACTTTAGTCCGTGTGAGGCGATCTCCCAATCGGCGTCCAGCATGGCGCTGACTTGTGCGGGTGAGCGCGCCAAGGCTTCGGCGACACCATAGACCGTGATCGGAATGCCGTGTGCGGTGAAAAGCTTGTGCAGGCGCCAGAAGCCAACCCGCGCGCCATATTCGTAGATCGTCTCCATGTTCCAATGGCGCTGGCCCGGCCAGGCTTGGGCGCCGACAATCTCGGACAAAAACGCTTCCGATGCCGCATCGCCATGCAGGATATTGTTCTCGCCGCCTTCCTCGTAATTGAGGACGAATTGCACCGCGATCTTTGCACCGCCTGGCCATTTTGGATCGGGCGGCGTAGCTCCATAGCCATGCATGTCGCGCGGATAGCGATTTGGATGCGTCATTGAGTTTTCTCGAACGGGCGATGAAGTGCTTGACATCGCAGCAGATCACCTGAGGGTAAATGCAATCGTGTTGCAGTGCAAGCAAGCGTGAACAAGGATGGCGATAACGATGGCGGGATTTCTGACGACCCATGTTCTGGATACGGCACGCGGTGTGCCCGCTGCGGGTCTTGAAATTGCGCTCTATCGGGTCAGTGGCAATAGCCACACCAAGATTGCCGAGACCGCGACCAATGATGATGGGCGCACCGATACACCGATCCTGCCGACAGAGAAGTTCAAGATCGGCCAGTATGAACTGATTTTCTTTGCCGGCGACTATCTGCGCAAGAATGGGTCGGCTGACGGCGATCCGCTGTTTTTGGACCAAATCCCGATTCGGTTCGGCATCAGTGACGGCACATCGCATTATCACGTGCCGCTGCTGCTCTCGCCCTTTGGCTATTCAACCTACCGGGGAAGCTAGGTTTGGCAGCTGACCTAGAAAAGCCGGACTCTCCGTTTGAGGACGCTGAGAATGTGCGCCGATATGTCGAGAACGGTCCGGCGCTCTTTGTGCCCGGTTACCGCAACATGCAGGACATGGCGGGGCAATTGATCTGGGAACAAGCTGGCGATCAAGCGCAAGTGCTGGTCATCGGTGCAGGCGGTGGGCTGGAGTTGGCGTGCTTTGCCTCGCGTTATGCCGGCTGGTCCTTTGCAGCGGTCGATCCAGCCGAAGCGATGCTAACAGCGGCGAAAGACAAGATGGTGCAGCTTGGTGCCGCCGATCGGGTTTCGTGGGTCAATGGATATGTCGATGATGCGCCCGCTGGCCCATTCGATGGGGCTACGCTGCTGCTGACGTTGCACTTTGTGCCTGACGATGGCGCCAAGCATACCACGCTTGAGCAGATCAGGCGTCGTTTAAAGCCCGGTGCGGCCCTTGCCGTTGTCGATTTTTGCCTGGATCTATCGGCGCCATCGGCTGACGCGATGATCACGCGTTATGGCCACTATGCGCTGAACGCCGGGGCTCTTGAAAGCGATGTTGCCGAGACAAAACAGCGGTTGCGGACGGTCTTAAATTGCGTGGACGAAGAGCGCGAAAGGACAATTTTCGCCGAGGCTGGATTTGAAAAGGCACTGTTGTTCTATGCGGGGTTTAACTGGAGAGGATGGGTTCTCTATGCGCCGTAGTGGGGATGTCGATAGTTGTGCGATGACGAAACCGAAAAAGGCGATCTGCCATGTATGATTTTACCGTCGCGATGGAATGGATCGAGTTTGCCGTGCGCTGGACGCATGTCATTACCGCCATCGCCTGGATCGGCTCTTCCTTTTACTTCATCGCGCTCGATTTGGGCTTGAACCGCAATATTGCCGGGGCTGCCGATGGCGAGGAATGGCAGGTGCATGGCGGCGGGTTCTACCATATCCAGAAATATATGGTCGCGCCGGACAATATGCCGGAGCATCTGGTGTGGTTTAAATGGGAGAGCTATGCGACCTGGTTGTCCGGCTTTGCCCTGCTTGCCCTTGTTTATTACTTAGGCGCCGACCTTTATCTGATTGATCCCAATATCGCCGATATCCCGATTTGGGCCGGCATCCTGATTTCGCTAGCCTCGATCGTCTTCGGTTGGATTGCGTATGATTTCCTGTGCAAATCCAAGCTTGGTGAAACGCCGACCATCTTGATGATCCTGCTCTTTGTGCTGCTGACGGCAATGGCATGGGGCTACACGCAAGTGTTTTCGGGACGTGCCGCGCTGCTGCATCTGGGCGCTTTCACCGCGACGATCATGAGCGCGAATGTTTTCATGATCATCATCCCCAACCAGAAGATCGTCGTTGCCGATCTGAAAGCGGGGCGCACGCCGGATGCCAAATATGGCAAGATCGCCAAGCTGCGTTCGACGCACAATAATTACCTGACCTTGCCGGTGATCTTCCTGATGCTGTCGAACCATTACCCGTTGGCGTTTGCGAGCGAATACAACTGGCTGATCGCGTCACTGGTGTTCCTGATGGGCGTGACGATCCGGCACTATTTCAACACGATGCACGCCAAAAAGGGCAAACCCAATTGGACCTGGCTTGCCACGACGATCATCTTTATCGTGATCATTGCGCTGTCGACGGCGCCGCTCTACACCGATGATCCGGAGTTTCGGGAAGAAGCCAAGGTGACCCGCTATCAGGAGCGGATCATTGCCTCGACCGGTTTTGAGGAGGTCTCGGACATCGTACTTGGCCGTTGCGCCATGTGCCATGCGCAGGAACCGGTTTGGGACGGTATTTTGTGGCCACCGAAGGGCGTGCGGTTGGAAACGCCGGCTGACATTGCGGCCCATGCACGCGCCATTTACGTGCAGTCGGCGCTGACGCATGCGATGCCGCCGGCCAATGTCTCCTACATGGAAGATGAAGAGCGCCGGATTTTGCGCGACTGGTATCGCAGCTTGAATTAGTTTCGCTCTAAAGCGCCGCTTTCACAGCGCGGGCGATGACGACTTCCTCATCGGTCGGGATCACCATGACCCGCACACGGCCGGTGCTGATCTGCCGCTGGTTGTCGGCATTGGCGACCTTGTCTAATTCGATGCCCAGCCAGTCCATATCCTGGCAGACTTCGCGGCGAACGCGCGCCGAATTTTCGCCGATGCCGCCGCAAAAGACCAAACCGTCCAATCCGCCAAGGACAGCGGCCATGCCGCCGATCTCACGCCGGATGCGGAACACGAAATAATCGATGGCTTGTTTGGCCTTTGATTCATCTGAGGCTTCCAAGTCCCTCATATCATTGGATATTCCAGACAAACCCTTCAGGCCGCTTTCATGATAGAGCAAGGTCTCGATTTGCCGGGCATCCATGCCCTGATCCATGAAGTAGAGCAGCACGCCAGGGTCGAGTTGGCCGCACCGCGTGCCCATCGGCAGGCCATCAAGGGCGGAAAAGCCCATGGTCGAGCCGACGGATCGGCCGTCTTTCAGCGCGCACATCGAGGCGCCATTGCCAAGGTGGCAGACGATGACACGGCCGGCGGCAAGCGCTGGTTCAGTTTCTTGAAGCGTCCCCGATATGTATTCGTAGGACAGACCGTGGAAGCCGTAGCGCCGGACCCCCTTGTCATACCATTGGCGTGGCAGGGCAAAGGTGTCGTTGACCCATGGGTGGGTCCGGTGAAAGGCGGTATCGAAGCAGCCGATCTGGATGGCATCCGGGAGGGCTTTCGTGGCGGCTCTTGCCGCGGCCAGATTATGCGGCTGGTGTAAGGGCGCCATGGGCTCCAGCACCGCTAAGGCGCGCAAGCTGTCTTCGGTCAGGGGAGCGGGGCCGCCATAATCGATCCCCCCATGCACGATACGGTGGCCGACGCCCGCGACTGTGCGGCCGGCAAACAGCATCGCTCCATGACGCAGGATCTCGACAAACGCGCCGGCATGATCATTGGCGTCGATTGCCTCGCTGAGTTTTTCGCCATTATCGAGACGCTTGATCGATAGGGTGGTTTGCCGGTTCGGCGCCAGCGACTCCACGATGCCGGACACGGTTTCTGTCAGCGTGCCCGCGTCATAGACCGAGAATTTGATCGAGGATGACCCGGCGTTGATGGTCAGGATTGCCTGCTCAGCCATGGTGCGCCTCAATGATCGTCTTCATCGTCGGGCTTGGTCTGCCAATCATGGTGAAGGGCCGCGACCGCGCAGGAGGCAAGCCGCGCCTTGTCGTCATCAGCCCGGCTGGTCAGGATCACCGGCACCTTGGCGCCAAGCACGATGCCACCTGCTTCCGCATGGGCCAAGAAAGAGAGCTGCTTTGCGATCATGTTGCCGCTTTCCAGATTTGGCGCGACCAATATGTCCGCCTTGCCGGCAACGAGTGATTGAATGCCTTTGGTTGCGGCGGCTTCGGCGCTGACCGCATTATCCATGGCCAGCGGTCCATCAACGATGCCGCCCTTGATCTGACCGCGATCGGCCATTTTGGACAAGGCGGCGGCCTCGATCGTCGACGGGATGTTGGCGTTGACCGTCTCAACGGCGGAAAGAACGCCGACTTTCGGCATTTCAACGCCGAGCGACAACGCCAAGTCGATTGCGTTTTGTACAATGTCGACCTTGGTTCTCAGGTCCGGCGTGATGTTGATGGCGGCATCGGTAATCAGCAACAGATGCGACAGGCCCGGCACATCCATCACAAAGACATGGCTCAAGCGGCGCCGCGTGCGCAGGCCACCTTCCTTTTTGACCACATGGCGCAACAGTTCTTCGGTGTGCAAATGGCCTTTCATAACGGCGGCGGCTTTGCCGTCATGAACCAACTGGACACCGAGCGCCGCCGCATCGGCATG
>JBCCRB010000217.1:0-5359 GCA_039208465.1 Pseudomonadota bacterium | reverse complement strand
CGGCTCAACGACCTATAAGGAGTTCCGCCAGTTCTTTGAAAAGGACCGCGCGCTCGTACGTCGCTTCCAGAAGATCGACATCAATGAGCCGTCTTTGGACGATGCGGTGGAAATCATGAAAGGGCTGAAGCCGTATTTCGAAGATTTCCATAAGGTCAAATATTCCGACGACGCGATCAAATCGGCCGTGGAACTGTCATCGCGCTACATCAATGACCGCAAATTGCCGGACAAGGCAATCGACGTTGTTGACGAGACAGGCGCGCGGCAGATGCTGGTTCCTGAGGCTAAGCGCAAGAAGACAATTAATGTTACCGACATTGAGGAAACGATTGCGACCATGGCGCGGATCCCGCCGAAAACCGTCTCCAAGGATGATGAGATGGTGTTGGCCAATCTGGAAAAAGAACTCAAGCGCGTGGTTTACGGTCAGGATCTGGCGATCGAAGCGCTTGCGTCCTCGATCAAACTGGCTCGAGCCGGTTTGCGCGAGCCGGACAAGCCGATCGGCGCTTATCTGTTCTCCGGCCCGACCGGTGTCGGTAAAACCGAAGTTGCAAAGCAATTGGCGGCCTCAATGGGCGTTGAGATGCTGCGCTTCGATATGTCCGAATATATGGAGCGCCACACCGTGTCGCGCCTGATTGGTGCACCGCCCGGCTATGTCGGCTTTGATCAGGGTGGACTGTTGACCGATGGCGTTGATCAGCACCCGCATTGCGTCTTGCTGCTCGATGAGATCGAGAAAGCCCATCCGGACCTCTACAACATCCTGTTGCAGGTCATGGACCATGGCAAGCTGACCGATCACAATGGCAAGCAGATCGATTTTCGCAATGTTGTCCTGATCATGACAACCAATGCCGGTGCATCGGATGCGCAGAAAAATGCCATCGGCTTTGGCAGTCAGAAGCGTGAAGGCGACGACATGGAGGCGATCAACCGCCTGTTTACGCCGGAATTCCGCAACCGTCTCGACGCGATCATCCCGTTCGGCCCATTGCCGGTGCCGGTGATCCACAAAGTGGTACAGAAATTCGTCATGCAGCTTGAGACACAGCTCACCGAACGCGGTGTCACCTTTGAGCTGCACGATGATGCCATCGCGTGGCTGGCCGACAAAGGCTATGATGAGCGCATGGGCGCGCGGCCATTGGCACGCGTGATCCAGGAGCAGATCAAGAAGCCGCTTGCCGATGAAGTCTTGTTCGGCAAACTCAAAGACGGCGGTACCGTTAAAGTGACGGTTGAGACCGATGAGCTTGGCGAGAAGAAGCTGAAGCTGGACGCGATCGCTGACGAAGTGCCCGTCAAGCCGAAAAAGCCGGCCGCGCGCAAAACGCCCGCAAAGGCAAAAGCGAAAACGGCATCGGCCAAGCCGGCGACAAAGGCGAAGAAAACGCCGCCGAAGAATAGTGATGGCGATGAGAAAAAGCCGGGCAGAACAACAGTACCGCGTGTGCCGCGCAAGTAAGTTCTAACCAGCGAAGCATTCATGGCCCGGCGGTTTTCCGCCGGGCTTTTGCGTTTTAGGCGCTGCTTACTCGCCAAACGGCAAATGCCATGATAGCGCGCGGCCATGGCGGAAAATGAGGTTGAACAAGGCGAAGGGCAAGCGGGCGGCGCCCATTGGTTTTTCCAAGGTCAGCGGCTGTTGCTGACAATCCCGGCGCTTGTCTTGATGACAGCCTTTGTCGGCTTCGCCGGATTTGCGCGCGAGGTCGGATTACCGGCCTGGCAAACCATGCTGACCACATTCCTCGTCTGGGCCTTGCCGTCTAAATTCCTTTTGGTCGCTGCTATTCAATCCGGCTTTGGGCTGTTTGCGACCTTTTTGACCGTCACGCTTTCGGCGGCCCGATTAATGCCGATGGTCGGTGCGCTGGTGCCTGAGCTGCGCGGACCAGACACCAAAACCCGTACGCTGCTCTTTCTTTCGCATTTCGTCGCGATCACGGCTTGGGTCGTGTCGATGGAGCGGTTGGGCGATGTGCCACGCCAATACCGCACCTATTTCTTTGCTGGTTTTGCGATCAGCCTGACCATCGTCTGCGCACTGATCGTCGGCCTCGTTTACGCATTCGCGGCAAGCTTGCCGGATACAGTGCTCGCTGCGCTGTTTTTTTTAACGCCGATCTACTTCCTGTGTTCGCTTTGGGGCTCAGCGCGTGAGCGGGCAGGGCATGTTGCTATGGTGGGCGGTCTGTTGCTTGGCCCGGTCTTTTATTTGATTGCGCCCGATTACAGCATCCTGATCACGGGCCTTGTTGTCGGGGCCGGCGCCTTCATGGTGCATCGCCTTCGCGCAAGGAACCAAGCATGACGTTTGACGCGATCGACAGCCTTTACTGGCAAATTGCCTTCATCGTGATTGGCGGTTGGCTCGCCACCGATATTTGGCGATGGGCAGGCGTGTTGCTGGGCAATCGCTTGAGCGAAGAAAGTGACGGGCTTGTCCTGGTGCGTTGCATGGCGACCGCGTTGGTGGCCGCGGTCATCGCGCAACTCATCGTCTTTCCGTCAGGCGCCCTGGCACGTGAAACCGAGACATGGATGCGGGTCGCGGCCGCCGGTATTGGATTTGCCGCCTACTTTTTTGGTGGTCGCAAGGTCGTGGTCGGCGTCGGCGTCGGCCTTGCCGTTCTGGCGTTTGCGATGATCGTGATCAGCTAGAGAGCGTCCAGCGCGCTTTTCAACACAGCGCAATTGTCCGCCAGCACTGTCTGATCTTCCATCTGGCCGGTATGGGCTTTCAAACCCATGCCGTCATGGCGCGGAATGACATGAAAATGCAAATGAAACACCGATTGCCCGCCGGCCGCTTCATTGAACTGGTTGATGGTGATGCCATCGGCCTTGAAGGCGGCCTTGGAGGCACGCGCAATGCGTTGAACGGTGGCGATGACGGCGCCAAGCGTCATCGGATCGGCATCCAACAGATTGCGCGATGGCGCTTTGGGAATGACGAGCGCATGGCCGCTGGCTTGCGGCATCACATCCATGATCACCAGAACATCATCATCCTCATAGACCTTGTGGGAGGGGATGGTTCCTTCCAGGATCTTGGCGAATATGTTGCCGGGGTCATAGGCGGTCATGGTCAGCGGCTCCTGTTCGGATGTTAAGCACTACCTTTCTTGAAAGGTGCCGCGCGGGTCAAGATGTCGCCAAAGCGCGCCACCTCACCACGTTCGTGCTCCAGATAATCGGCAATCGCCCGGCGAAAGCCGAGATCAGGAATGTAATGGCCGGAATGGGTGGTCACCGGCAGATAGCCGCGCGCCAGCTTGTGGTCGCCCTGCGCGCCAGCCTCGACAACTTTAAGTTTCCGGTCGATCGCGAAATCAATTGCCTGATGGTAGCAGACTTCAAAGTGCAGGAACCGGTGATGCTCCACGCATCCCCAATGCCGGCCAAAAATCGTATCCGACCCGATGAAATTGATCGCACCGGCAATGTAGCGTCCATCGCGCTTGGCCATTACCAGCAAAATATCGTCGGCCATGCGCTCGGTGATCAGCGAAAAGAAGGAGCGTGTCAGATAGGGCCGGCCCCATTTTCGGTTGCCCGTGTCGATGTAGAAGGCAAAGAAAGTGTCGAGGATGTTTTCGGTGATATCGCTGCCTGTCAGCCACTCAATATCGATCCCGTTTGCCTTGGCGCCATCGCGTTCCTTCTTCAAATTCTTGCGCTTACGTGAGGACAGCGTTTCCAGAAACTCGCCATAGGATCCATAGCCGACATTTTGAAAATGAAACTGCTGGTCGGTGCGATGGAGAAAGCCGCACTTTTCCATGGCCGCTACGTCATCCGACGGCGCAAAAGTCACATGCGCCGAGGATAGACCAAGCTTTTCAGACAATTGCGCCATTGCCGAGGCGAGTGCAACGCGTCCGGCCTCTGCATTGATTTGCGGTGAGACCAAAAGGCGCGGGCCTGTTGCCGGCGTGAAAGGCACCGAGGACTGCAATTTGGGATAATAGCGCCCGCCGGCGCGCTCATAGGCATCGGCCCAGGCATAATCGAATACATACTCGCCTTGGCTATGCGATTTCAGATAGGCCGGTGCCCCACCTAAGACCGTGCCGCTTTCATCCTCCAAAATCAGATGTTGCGGGTACCAGCCGGTGTGTCGGGTGGCGCTGTCGCTATCCTCAAGGCTTGCCAGAAATGCGTGTGAGATAAACGGATTATGGGCTGTTGTCGCATCACCACGGCTGGCGCCGGAAAGCCGATCCCAGCTTTCAGCCGCAATATCTTTAAAGCTGTCGACCACACGGACGCGAAAACTGCTTTCCGCGGACGCTTTGCTGTCAGGACTTGAGGTAGTTTCCATGGCGGTAAATCTATTGCGCACCCTTCCGGGTACAAGGCGCGCTGGGCCATTTTACCGCATCAGGGCGCAAACCCTTCAAAGGTGATTTGATCTGCATGACGATAGGTCAGGTCGGCATCATCGGGCGTGCGAACCGTCCATGTAATCACGGGCAGCCCTTGCGCGCGAACCTGGCTCACAAACGCATTGGGCAGGGCGTGTACATGGTAGGAGACGAAATCAATCCCGATATCGAGCGCAGCGACGTGCGCGGCAAGGCTTTTTGAGCCAACCCCTTCGGCGGTCAAGCCAACCGGACAATTGACCCCATTGTTTTGGACATGGCGCAATAGATCCTGCGCAAACGACATAACCGCCACTGGGCCATCATAGGCACCAATTGCCTGCGTAACGGCCTTGGCGAGCAAAGCGTTATCCGCGCCATTGTCCTTCATTTCCACGACCACTGGTACCCTTCCTCCAATGAGCATGAGAATATCGCCTAATGGTTCCGCGCCATCGGTGCTGGTGCCGATCATCATTTGCGCAAGGTCGGCGGCGGTGCGTTCACGAACCGGACCGGAAAGAGCGGTCAGGCGATCCAGAGTTGAATCATGAAACACGATGGCTTGGCCATCACTTGAGAGCTGTACATCCAGCTCGATGCCGTAGCCCTTGTCGATGGCGGCGACAAAGGCGCTGCGCGTGTTTTCGTAGATCGACACATTGCCATCATGCAGCCCGCGATGGGCAATTGGCTTTGCGATCAAGGCTGCGAGCGACGCATGCATGTGCTAGACGGCGATGATCGCTTCGATTTCAACCGGCGCATTCATCGGCAGGGACGGCATGCCAACCGCTGAGCGCGCATGGCGGCCTTTTTCCCCGAGTACCTCGACCAGAAAATCGGAAGCGCCATTGGCAACCAGATGCTGTTCGGTGAAGGAAGGCGTGCTGGCAACAAAGACGGTAATCTTCACGATCTCCTTGATCAGCGCCAAATCACCAAGTGCCGACTTTGCCTGCACAAGAATGTTGACCGCG
>JBCCRB010000216.1:0-5360 GCA_039208465.1 Pseudomonadota bacterium | reverse complement strand
GGCACCGATTGGCGCCGGGTGACGGATCGGGCCGTCATTGCTTAATCGGTTGGACGACGGCCTGATTTTCTGCGCGGGCCAAATTCCAGACGCGTCTTATAACGGGTGCTGCCGCTGAACGTGACCCGGCATGTCATGATCTTTACACCCAGATCGGGCCACCAAATGGCTGGTTCTAGATGCACCGGCGCTGATGATACGATATTGACGCGCGCACGCCCCCGAAGGAGGCAGACGCCGCAATCATGCGGCTCAACGGCGACATCCGGATGCAGAAGAAAGCTGATTTGGGCAGCTATTTTGCTGTTACCTTCAAGCTGGTCGCTAATGATGATCTCGTCTGGCGAGACCTCAAATCGCCGGACATGCACCGGACGCCCGGGAAGGGCCTTAAAACCATCATGGCTGCCTTCCAGAACAAATCCTTGCCCAAGCGGCTGCCATCGCCGCACACGCACAGCGGGTTGGCGGCCATAGCGCAATGATCGGAAATAGTCTGTCTGTTTAGCATCCTCCAGCCAAAGCGTATTGTGGCTATCGCATCCAAGTGACCAATCACGCCTGGGGCCGGCGCCATATTCGAACACGCCCTGATCAACAATCATGCGATTGCCGGCGACAGACAATTCAAAACTCAGTGCATCGCTGTGCGCTTGTGTCGGCAGATCATCCATGGCTGCTCGGCCACAATCAGCGATGATGTAAACATCTTCCAGCCGTGCACCGAAATAACCGGCCTTCTCAAACGCGAATACAGATCGCGGCGAAGGAGCGCTGCCGAAAAGGCGCTGATAGGCCTCAAGACACGCTTCCGGCGAATAGGCCATGGTCAACCCGGCATCATTGAACTGGGCGATCTGATTGTCTGGATGCGCCAAATCGGACACCGCCTGGGCCATCTCGGCCAATGCCATGTCCAGTGCCCCGCCAAGCGGATCACGCTGCAGGACATAGCGACACTCCAATAGGTCCGCAAATACCTGGCATTGATAGGACGGCGATCGCTCAATGTGCACGCCATCGTCCAGCAATTGCGTGGACAGCTGTTGACGCAACACGCACCGGCCGATGCGACGCCAACGTTGCGCTTCGGGGCCGTCAAAAAACACGCCGGCACACAACAGTGCTTTTATGTTTTTAAACAGATGATTGCCGCCAATGTCGGTCTCTAGATTGTTTTCCAGATAGCGAACTTGGGCAGCAATGGATCTGCCAAGCTGGTCGACCGTCGCCCGGTTCAACCGGTCTTTGCGCTTGTCGATCTGCTGCATCCACACAACCACCCTGATGGAAAGCGCGTAGCTGTTCCAGGCATCGTGCCTGGCCGGACCTGATGGCGATGCGTTGTGGGCAATCCAATCCTGGCAGAGCCGAGCAAACAAAATGTCGTCGACCGTTTCCAGATATTCCATGGCGTGCAAATGCGAGCGCCAGAGCTGGTTTGCGATCCCTGGTCCGGGCGTCGACCAGTCGAGTGGCTGGTCAAATGGGCCGCGCAGTTCAAGCGTACGGCCCACGAGGGTCAATGTCAGCGTGCCTTTGTGTGCATTGCGTTTGATCCGGCCTTTGCGGGGCGCGAAAAGCGGCTCTACCGGTCGCGACCGCGGTGGGAGGTAGCCTTCACGATCAAGGCCGACCGGTAGCCACTGCTTCCAGCGCTGTTTCAGATCCGGCACAAAATGGCGTGACATTTTCCGCACCGGGCTATGGCGCGCGAACAGGAGCGCGCGCCACATCCGGCTTGCCGCGCCGCCAGTGCTCAGGACACCATCCTCAAGCATGTGTTTTCGCTGCAAAGCCTTTCGTCACAGCGCCCCTGCAAAAGGACCTGTAGACAATGCACATGATAGAAATCGTGCCCGATCTTGATGCGGACAGCATCAATCAAGCGGCCCCTTACTTTGATTATGCTTCTCAATGCCATCAATTGCCCCTGATAACAGATCAGCAGGATACTATGCGCATGAAAATAAAGAAAAGTATTAAAGAGCTATAATTCACCACAAATACAATAAATATGAGCAATATATGAAGAAATCGCACCAAGCTCGCGCACGGGTTGCTATCCGTGCAATCTGACGGGCGCAGCCGCTCGGCAAGAACGACAGGGCGTCAACGCGGTCGAGAAATCCGCCTTCGAGCACACTTTCAAAAACCGGCCGTCGGCGCGTCAAACCCTTGCCAATAAAAACAAACCTCGGTAGTCAAGTTTTAATGAATACGGGCTGTCGCAAGCATGATTAAACATGGTCTGAGCACGCTGGCTTGGCTGACCGTTTGCGTGTGCGCTTTTCCCATCGCCTCGGTCGGTATCACCGCGATCAGTGGCACACTCGACACGTGGACCTTGCTCGCCGACACCGTTCTGCCGCGTTATCTCCTCGCGACGATCCAACTGGTGTTTTGGGTTGGAATCGGTACTGCGCTGATCGGCACAGGCACTGCTTGGCTGGTAGCGGTTTGCGAGTTTCCCGGGCGCCGCATTTTTGAAGTCGCGCTCGCGCTGCCTTTTGCATTCCCCGCTTACGTGCTGGCCTATGCCTATACCGATTTGCTGGATCATCCAGGCGCCGTGCAGACCGCGCTGCGTCAGTGGAATGATTGGGGCCCGCGAGACTATTGGTTTCCTGAGATCCGCTCGCTCGGCGGGGCAGCGATCATGCTGATCCTGGTGCTGTACCCTTATGTCTATTTACTGGCGCGTGCCTCATTCATCCGCCAGTCGCCAACCGCCTATCAGGCGGCCAGGGTTCTGGGGCGTTCCCCGCTCAGTGCCTTTTTTACCGTGAGCCTGCCTCTGGCGCGGCCTGCGATCGCCGGCGGCGTGATCCTTGCGCTGATGGAAACAGTGGCCGATTTCGGCACCGTGTCGCATTTTGCGGTCCAGACATTCGCTACCGGCATTTATCAGGCATGGATTGGCATGGGCGACCGATCGGCTGCGTCGCAATTGGCCCTGTGCCTGATGGGTGTGGCTTTTGTCCTGATCATTTTGGAGCGCATCGAACGCCAAAGGCGGTCGCATTTTGAGGCCGGCAAGCGCATTGAAGCCATGCCACGCCACCGGCTGACAGGCCGCCGCGCGCTGGCCGCTATCGTCTTTTGCGCAATCCCCGTACTGGCAGGCTTCGTGATCCCGTTGCTCGTCCTGTTGGAAATGGCCTGGGACTCCGGACAGAACCCGTTCGCCGAGCGCTATATTATGTTCATCTCCAACTCGCTTCTGCTGGCATCTACCGCCGCATGCGTCACCGTCTGTCTTGCGATCGCGGTGGGATACAGGGCGCGCATTAATCCGGGCAAGGCCGCTGAGTTCACCAAGACGATTGCCGGCTTGGGCTACGCCATTCCGGGCAGCGTGATCGCCGTCGGCGTTTTTATCCCCTTCGCTTCGTTCGACAATGCGTTCGATGCCTATATGCGTGAAGCGTGGGGGATCTCGACCGGCCTATTGCTGTCCGGATCGATGTTTATCCTGTTGGTCGCGTACGCCGTGCGGTTCATGGCCGTGGCGATCTCATCCTTTGATACCGGCATGGCGCAGATCAAGCCGACCATGGACGCCGCGGCGCGCACGCTTGGCGCCGGTCACGGCCGCATCCTATTTGGCGTCCACCTGCCGCTGATGCGCGCCAGCCTGTTGACGGGCGCGCTGATTGTCTTCGTGGATGTCATGAAGGAATTGCCCGCAACGCTGATGCTGCGGCCGTTCAACTTTGACACATTGGCCGTTCATGCCTACCGCTTGGCCTCTGACGAGCGTCTCACCCAGGCTGCCGTGCCGTCGCTTGTCATCGTCGCCTTTGGCCTACTGCCGGTGATCATCCTGTGCCGCACGATCGCCATGGAACGCCCGGCGCACCACACCGAAAATGTACAGCGCTTTGACGACGAGACTTTCGTCCCTGCGATGGCCCGGCAGGAAGCTGCGGAGTAAAAAAACGCGCCGCAGGGTCTGCGACGCGTTTTCCATCAATGATCGGGATTGATGATGAGAGGCTTATTCCCAGCCGGCTTCACCGAGCACCCGGTTCGCCGCTTCAATATTGTCGGCAATGTCAGACAGTTCGATCGTGTCTGGACGGAAAAAGCCGAGCGAAGCGACAGACGGTGCAAGCCCAACGCCTGGAACGCCGGGATATTCGTCGTTACCCGCAGAGAAATATTCCTGCGCCTGTTCTGAAGCCAGATACTCCAGGAACTTCATGGCATTTTCTTTGTTGGGTGCGTTAGCCGCAATACCACCACCGGAGATATTCATGTGCGCACCGATGGAGTTCTGGTTCGGGAAAACCCAACCGATGTTCTCGCGCACATCGGCTGGCAGGCCGTCAACATCCTTGCGGATCGCGCGGGCAAAATAATAGGTGTTGGACATGGCGATGTCGCACTCACCGGAGGCAATCCCCCGCAGCTGGTCTGTGTCGCCGCCTTGCGGTGCACGCGCGAAATTACCGACAACGGCCTCGGCCCAATCACCAATAGCCTCTTCGCCCAGATGCGCGATCAGCGCGGCGGTGATGTTCTGCGTATAGACGTTGGACGAGGAGCGGATACAAACCTGGCCGGCATATTTGGGGTCGGCCAAATCCTGATAGGTTTGCGGCGGATCAGTCACGTCATTCTTGTCATAGAAGAGAATGCGCGCGCGCTGCGAAAAGCCGAACCATTGATTGTCTTCATCCTGCAAATAGGCGGGGATGGATGCTTCAAGCACGCCACTTTCCGCGGGCTGCAATAGACCAAGGTCCTTGGCACGCGTCAGTCGAACCGTGTCAACGGTCATAAAGACGTCAGCTGGGCTGTTGGCACCTTCCGCTTCCATGCGTGCGATCAACTCATCGGCATTGCCTTCGATGCGGTTAATGGTGATCCCGGTGGCTTCTTCAAAGTCAGAGTAAAGCCGCTCATCGGTGTCATAGTGGCGCGATGAATAAAGGTTGAGTTCGCCTTCCGCCGATGCGGTGGCGGCCATGGCTGTAAGGCTCGTGGCCGTAGCAAGCGTGATGGCAGTGAGCTTGGTCAGCTGCGTCATTTGAATCTCCCAAGATTAAAGTTGACAAAACTTATCAGGTTACAGCGAGTCAATTGGATAGCTGACGGAAATTGTCAAGTTTTTTGAGCAGATTTTTTATCTGTTAATCACACTATTTTTAGTGATTGCAGTTATCATCGAATATTTCAAGGTTCCACTCGGCGGGATGCCCTCGTTTTTAACACTGATTGGAAGATGTTTTGTGGCTGCTATTATGCTCCACGGGCTCCCTGAATTTATGGATCTCATCTCAGCTATCACCAATAGTATTACGGACCACCTTGGAGATCTTCATAGTATAAAAAATGTGCTCTCAAGACTTGGC
>JBCCRB010000215.1:0-5363 GCA_039208465.1 Pseudomonadota bacterium | reverse complement strand
GCGAGGCGCCCGAACCGCGCGAAGGCATGCGTTCCGGCCACATGCCCGGCGCCCGCAATGTGCCCTATGCAACGCTCGCGCCCGATGGCCGCTTCCTTGATCTGGACGGCCTCCGACACACCCTTTCTGAGGCCGGCATTGATCCGGCAAAGCCGGTGGTCACAACTTGTGGCTCCGGCGTCACCGCTGCCGTCATCACATTGGCCCTGGCATCGCTCGGCCATGAGGACACAAGGCTTTATGACGGCTCCTGGGCCGAGTGGGGCGCGCGGCAGGACACCCCGGTTGAAACCGGGCCGGCAAAAGCATGAGTTGGCTCAAAAACCTGCGCGCGACCGGCAACACACCGTCTGGCATCTCGCTTGAGACCACGATCACTTATCTGCGTATGGAAACGCAACGCATCCCCGCCGTTTCCAAACCGGCCAATGTGAATGCAGCGCTTTTAGCGCTGGAAAAGCCGCCGCTGCACTTCTACCGCTATCTCTATTTTCACGTCGGCATTCATTGGAACTGGGAGGCGCGGTTGCGCCTCACCGACCGTGAGTTGGAAAAGCTGATCCACGCCGAAACCTGTGACATCACCGCGCTCTATGTCGATGGCGCCCCAGCTGGATTTTTTGAGATCAACCGCGCCAATCCAAAGGCGACCGATCTGGCCTATTTCGGCTCCATGCCGCATGTGCACGGGTTGGGCCTTGGCCAATGGTTCTTAACCCAGGCGATCGCTGCTTGTTGGGCCAATGAACCGGAAGCGGTCACGGTCAACACCTGCACGCTGGACCATCCGGCCGCGCTGCCGCTGTACCAAAAGATAGGCTTCAAGCCCTACCGCCGCGCCAATGCGAGCGTGCGCCCGCTCACTGACACGGAAAAAGCCACCTTGATGATGGGATAAAAAAAGCCCCGCCCGGCTAAGCCGGACAGGGCTTGATCGAGCGTGTGACCGCTAAGATCAGAACTTGAACTTCGCTGTGAGCATGCCCGTGTGGGAGGAAGGCTCCAAATCAATGCCGATAGGTCCGAGAAGCGGGAACTCCTCAAGTGTCTGCGCATAGCGATACTCAAGGCCGACAAACAGCTGCTCGGTCACAGCCGTCTCAATACCACCACCGGCAACGAAGCCTTTCGTGCGGAAATCGAAGATCGAACCGACACCACCCGAGACGTTGATATCATACTGCTCTTCGGTATAGCCGGCCAAGCCATAGAACATGGTGCGCGGGCCAATCTTGTAGCCAAGGCGACCAACGATCGACCAGGAATATTCCTGATCAATGTTCAGGCTACCGTTTGGCCCACCAGAAGTAAGCGTACCCTCGGTTGTGATGTTGCCGTAAGCAATGTCAGCCTGCACACCGGCGACGATGCCGTTGGCGAACTCATAGTCATAACCAGCTTGCAAGCGTCCGGCGATGCCCTCGGCGCCAATGCCGTTCAACGCAAGCGGGAACGGAGGCAGTGATGCGTTGTGGGTCAAGCCTGTCGCGGCCGCGGCAGCACCGACATAAAAGCCGGTAAAGCTGACCGGCGTGGCACCGGCAAATGATCCCGTTGGCGCAGGCGTGCCAAACCGGTACGTCAGGCCCAAAGATGCCGTGTGGAACGACGGATCAACGGTCAGGATGCCGCCAGTATCAAAATCTTCCGACCCGAACTGGCTATAACGATATTCACCTTTCAGGTGGATCCGCTGCGTCAGCGCCGTCTCAATCCCGGCACCAACGACAAACCCGTTGGAGTTCCAATCAAAGAAACTGCTGTTGCCGGAAATCCCGATGTTGAAATGTTGGAAGCTGTACCCGCCAAGGACATAAGCCATGGTTTGTGGTGTCACCAGATAACCCGCACGCGCAAAGACATCAAAACCATAGTCGGCCGTGATGTCGGCATCGAACGGTCCGAGGATCGGCCCGACTTCCAAGGTCGAAGCAATGCTGGAAACCCGCGCATTGGCACCCACACCAAACACGAAACCGCCAGCGGTCGCGAAATCATATCCGGCCGTGACCTCGCCAAACACACCTTCGCCGCCAAGGCCGTTGAAGCCGATGATCGCAAACGGTGTCAGATCAGCGCCGGCATCATGCACCACGGCGCCGCCGCCAAAGCCGATACCAGCATAAAAGCCGCTCCAAATATGGGATGGCTCGGAAACCACCTCATCGGCGGCCATAACTGAACCCATTGATACCAGCGAAATGCCGGCAGCAAGAGCCACTGCAAACTTCATATGAGTCATTTTTCACTGCGCAGCATCATGCCACGCCCCCGCAAACATGCGACCAATTAACCCGAGGTTAAGCAATTCGTCACGTTACGTGAGGCCACGTAAGTGCATTTTTTCTCATCAATGCCGAAAACTGTTGCGCAATTGTCACGCAATCGTGGCGCAAGCTTTACGCAAGGTTGGCGCAGGTTATGCACAGCTTACGCACAGGCGCCTGAGCCAGGCCTGGGCCTGACCGGCCCATCCGATCCAGCAACTTACGCAAAGACTTGTTTCGACGAGGCCAAGCATGAGCACGGATTTCACCGACCCGCAGGGTGCAAAAGTAGTGGTTGCAAAGGCCGGCGCTTCCCACCCATGCTCAGCCCACGCAAAATGGGGGCAGCAGATGTATCTTTTCCGGATTTTGATGGTGATCGTGGTTGGCTTGAGTGCCAGCATGAGCGGTGTAGTGGTCGCATCGGCGCAATCGGCAACGGCAAAGCAGGTTCGCGAACGCGCAATCGCCGAGGGCTACAAACCGACGCGCTATCGCGGACAACGCGCCTATGATTGCATTGACTGCGCAGGATTCCACCGGATCTACCCGTTTCACCTTGCAAATAACGCGCGGATGCAACGAGCCGTACAAGCAAGTTCCGGCAGCCAACAGGAAGCCACCGAGATCGTGCGCAGGCTGGTCCGTCGGCTCGTCAGCGGCAAGGTCGATGTCGTTTCGGCCGACATCAAGAAGCAGGGCAGTCAGTACGTGCTCAATTCTGTGTTCGAAACTGAAATCGGTCGCGGCGGAACGCTTCGAAATGTTGGTCGCATCATCTTCACAAACAACGGCGTATACGGCGCTGTTGGTGTCTCGATACGAGAAGCGACCTCGCGTTCGCTGATGCAAAAGGGCCTTGCCTGGGTGAAATAGGCGTTTCACCGCCTAAATCGGCGCGGGCGCAAAAACGGGGCCGCGCTATGCCACCTTGAGCACAGCTTCTGGCGCCTGCATTTCATAGCCCAGCGCATCGGCGACCGCCTTGTTGGTCACGCGGCCCTGATGCACGTTCAAGCCATTGCGCAAATGCAGGTCCTGCGCCAGCGCTTCCAGGCCATGATCGGCCAGCGCCAAGCCCTGCCGCAGTGTTGCATTGTTAAGTGCCGCAGCTGAAGTCACCGGCACCGCACCGGGCATATTGGCCACACAATAATGGACGATCCCGTCGACCTCATAAGTTGGCTCGGCATGCGTCGTCGCTTTCGAGGTTTCAAAGCAACCGCCCTGGTCAATGGCGACATCGCACAGTACTGCACCCGGCTTCATGCCGCCCAGCATTTCGCGGGTCACCAGCTTAGGTGCCGCAGCGCCCGGGATCAGCACGGCGCCAATAATGGCATCGGCGGCAAAGGCCGCCTCTTCAACCGCTTCCACGGTCGAATACCGGGTCTCAACGCGCCCGCCAAACATCATGTCGAGGTCCCGAAGGCGCGGCAGGGAGCGGTCAAGGATTGTCACCTGCGCGCCAAGGCCCACGGCCATCCGCGCCGCATTGAGCCCCACGACACCGCCGCCGATCACGGCAACACGGCCCGGTGCAACACCGGGCACGCCGCCCAGCAACACGCCCCGGCCACCATTGGCTTTCTGCAAAGCTGTTGCCGACGCCTGGATCGCGAGGCGGCCAGCAACCTCAGACATCGGCGCCAACAATGGCAGGCCGCCATGTTCATCGGTCACCGTCTCATAAGCGATTGCGGTCACGCCGCTCTCAACCAGACCCTTGGTTTGCGCCGCATCGGGCGCCAGATGAAGATAGGTGTAGAGCAGCTGCCCTTCGCGCAACTGCGCCCACTCTGAAGGCTGCGGCTCCTTGACCTTAACGACCATGTCGGCCTTTTCGAAAATCTCTTGCGCCGTTTCGACCACGCGGGCACCGACCGCCCGGTACGCATCATCCGATGCGCCGATCCCGGCACCGGCGCCGGTTTCGATCAGCACATCATGACCATGCGCAACATATTCACGCACCGACCCCGGCGTTAAACCGACGCGATATTCGTGGTTTTTGATTTCCTTCGGGCAGCCGACGCGCATGTTTGTCTCCAAGATGAAAGCACTATTCGCAAAGCATCATCGTTTTTTACCGAAATGTCCGTGCAAATTCACTCAATTTTGAGTATCAACCTGCAAACAAAAACCGCATAACGGCAATAAAACGCAGGAATCGTGCATAAATGGAAATAGATCGCATCGATCGCGCGATTCTAACCGAATTGCAGAAAGACGGACGGATCACCAACGCAGCATTGGCTGAAAAGGTCGGCGTGTCCGCCTCGGCCTGCTCGCGCCGCCTTGATGCGCTGGAACAGGCCGGTGCCATCCGCGGCTATCACGCAAGGCTTTCAAACCGGGCGCTCGGCCATTCGCTCACCGCCATCGTTCACATCTCGCTGTCCGGCCAGTTCCAGAAAACGCTTGATGAGTTTGAAACAGCCGTCAAACGCATCCCCAATGTCCTGGTCTGCTATCTCGTCTCGGGCGAATATGACTATATTTTGCGGCTGGCCGCGATCGATCTGGCCGACTACGAGCGCATCCACAGGCAATGGCTTTCCGCCCTGCCCCACGTATCAAAGATCGTCACCAGCTTCTCAATGCGTGAGGTCACCGACCGGCCCAACATCGGCATCGATGTGAAATTGGTCTAGAACCGGATCAGCAATCCCAAACCTCCGGAAAGCTGATTGTTGCTTTCGCTGATCGGGCTGTTCGCCGCATCACCGACAAGCCGGCTGTAGCCGCCATTGGCGCGCAGCGTCACGCGGTCTGTTGCCTGGAATTCAAGCGTCAGATCGGCGCTGACATTTTTAATGCCGCCAGCAGCATCAAATTCATCATAACCTTCGCCGGAATTGTTCGATTGCGCTGTCGTGACCGAGAAATAACGGTCCATATAGGCGTCCGAGGCATATTCCAGTCCGGTTCCCGCCGTCAGCGATATGCGCGGCGCAATATCAGCGGTATAGCCAAACCGGACATCGGCGACATAACCATTGTCATCGCCGCCGGTCACCTGCGTTGAAAAGCCTGTCTCGGCAAAGAAGGCGCCAGCTGTGTAGGACGTAAAGGCACCCAGCACGAGACCGCCAT
>JBCCRB010000214.1:0-5416 GCA_039208465.1 Pseudomonadota bacterium | reverse complement strand
TGACGGTCCGGGCAGGGGTCTTCTGCCAGGCCCAGCTGGGCCGCGTCCGGCATCGCCTCGATGTCAAAGCCCTTAGCCATCGTTGCCTGCGTTGGCATGTCGACCGTGGGCGCGGTCATGAAGTCTTCCCACTGGCTTGCCCATTTGTCGCGGTTGTTGAACGGTCTGACGACACCAAACTGGCGCGGCTGGTGCCATTGGATCGCTTGACGATCGCACCAGGCAGCCACGCGCTTGTCGCGCTGAAATGTCCAGTCATTGCCGGTTTCCATGTGGCTGTGCAGCGCGCTGATCGGCGTTTGCGCGTGGATGGCGGCAAGGATCTCGATCGCATCGCCGGTCTTGGTGATCAGGGTGAGGCCGAGCTGCGCCAAATCAGCGCGCAGGCTCTCGGCATTTTCGGCAAAAAAGGCGTAATGGCGCGCGGCCATATCCGGCGCAGCCCAGAATTCGGGCTCTATGATCAGCAAGGGCAGCACCGGACCGACCTTGGCGGCGGCGGCCAGCGGCGCGTGGTCCTGCACACGCAAATCCCTTTTGAACCAGACGACTTGAACCATTTTTTACAAGCCTAGTTTCTCTTCCAGTGGTTTGGCCGGACGGTTCCGAACACACAACAACAAGAAGTGGAGCAGATCGTCACATGGGGAAGTATCTGATTTTCGGCGCGACGGGCGGCATCGGATCGGCCATTGCGCAAGAATTGCATGATGGCCAGCATGATTTGCATCTGGCCGGCCGGAACGAACCGAAACTGCGTGAGATGGCATCAATGTTCGGCGCGACCTGGTCAGCGTGCGATGTGCTGGAAAGCGGGCAGATTGAAGCGGCCGTCGATGCGGCTGGCGTTGATTTGGATGGTTTGGTCTATGCGGTCGGATCGATCAATCTGAAACCGGTCAGCAAGCTGACCGAAGCGGACTTTTTGCGCGACTTTGAACTTAATGCGATGGCGGCTGCACGGTCCATCCAGTTGGCGTTGCCCGCGCTGAAGGCCGGGCAGGGCGCCTCGGTGCTCCTGTTTTCGACTGTCGCGGTGCAGCAGGGCTTTTCCTCGCACGCCTCCGTTTCCATGGCCAAGGGTGCGGTGGAAGGGCTGACACGGGCGCTGGCAGCGGAACTGGCGCCGAAGGTGCGGGTCAATGCGATTGCCCCGTCGCTCACCGATACCGAGATCGCCAAACCGATCACCGCCTCGGACCAGATGGCCAAGGCGATTGCCTCCATGCATGCGATCCCGCGCCTCGGCCTTGCGGCCGATATGGCGGCGCTGGCCTCACTGCTGCTGACGAGCCAGGGGTCATGGATCACTGGTCAGGTGATCGGCGTGGATGGCGGTCGGTCGACCTTGCGCACGAAGGGCTGAACCTTGGCTAAGACATTACGTTTTGTGCTCGGGGACCAATTGTCCCGCAGCCTGTCGTCGCTCGCCGATGCCGATAAGGGCGACCTCATCTTCATGTGCGAAGTGTGGGATGAGGCGACCTATGTGCGCCATCACAAAAAGAAGCTAGCCTTCATCTTTTCGGCGATGCGCCATTTTGCCGAGGATTTGCGTGAGGCGGATTTCGAGGTCGACTATCTACGCCTGGAAGATCATGACGCGACGAGCTTCACCGATGCGCTCAAGGCCGCGATCAAGCGCCATGACATTGACAAGGTAATCGTCACGGAGGCCTCGGAATGGCGCGTGCTAGAGGCGCAAAAGGGCTGGGCAGATGCGCTCGGCGTCGAAATTGAAATCAGGGCCGACGACCGCTTCGTCGCCACGCATGAAGAATTCGGCAGATGGGCGTCTGGCCGCAAAGAATTGCGGATGGAGTATTTCTATCGCGATATGCGCCGCAAGACCGGCTATTTGATGGATGGCGATCATCCGGAGGGCGGGCAATGGAATTACGACAAGGACAATCGCGCCCCGCCGAAGGACCAAATGCGCTTTCCGGACCGGCCGGATTGGTCAATCGATGACATCACGCGCGATGCGCTGGCGTTGGTCAAAAGCCGGTTCGACAATCATTTTGGCGATCTTGAGCCGTTCGCCTATCCGGTGACCCGGGCGCAAGCGACACATTATCTGCATTGGTTTGTCGATCATGCTCTGGAGGATTTCGGCACCTTTCAGGACGCGATGGTGCAGGGCGAGGCGCTAATGTACCATTCGCATCTTTCGGGCTTGATCAATATCGGCCTTCTGGATCCGCGTGAGTGCTGCCAAAAAGCACAGGAAGCCTATGTTGACGGCCGTGCGCCGCTCAACGCGGTGGAAGGGTTCATCCGCCAGATCATCGGCTGGCGTGAGTTTATCCGCGGCGTCTACTGGCTGAAAATGCCGGACTATGCCGATGGAAACGCGCTTGCCGCCAAGCGCGATCTGCCGGACTGGTTCTGGACGGGTGAAACGAACATGAATTGCCTGCGTCAGGCGATCATGGAGACGAAGGAAAATGCTTACGCGCATCACATTCAGCGGCTGATGGTGATCGGTAATTTTTCGATGCTGGCTGGCCTTGATCCCAGGCAAGTGCAGGAGTGGTTTCTGCTGGTCTATCATGATGCCTATGAATGGGTAGAGATGCCCAATGTGGTCGGCATGGCGCTCTATGCCGACGGCGGTGTTTTCGCGTCCAAGCCCTATGCGTCATCGGGCGCTTACATAGATAAGATGAGCGATTATTGCGGGTCGTGCCGCTATTCGGTGAGTAAGAAGAATGGACCAAAAGCGTGCCCTTTCAATTACTTATACTGGAATTTTCTGAAAGTGAATCAGGATGCGCTGAAATCCAATCAGCGCATGGGCATGATGTATGGCACGCTCAACCGGATGAAAGACGATAAGCTGGATGCTATCCGGGACGACAGCCGGCGGTTCCTGGCTGCGATCGATGAGGCGTGAAACGCCATTGCGCTGCTAACGCGGGGACAGCTTTGCTATGGCCTTGCCGGTGTCATCGATCAGCCAATCGATCAATTCGGCGGCGGGCATTTCCCGGTTCAAGGCTGCGGCTTGCCCATATAGGTGAAACGACGCGTCATCATCATCGGCGGCCTTCAGAAGCGGTTCAACGAGTGCCGATAGCTGGCGGAAGCCGGGTAGGGGCGCACGGGCCGCTTCCATGGATGCGGCATAGTTTGATCGCGCGGTACGGGCGCATCGGCCCGATACCGCGTCGGTGACCATCGTGTCCTGATCGGTTGCATTTTGTAGGCGTGCCCGGCGCGTCGGATCGGTTGCCGCTTCCGGACAGCTCAGGAAAGCAGTGCCCAGTTGCACGCCGGAAGCGCCCAAGGCGAAGGCGGCCGCGATGCCCCGGCCGTCGGCAATGCCGCCAGCAGCGATGATGGGCACGGAAACCGCGTCGACAATTTGAGGCACCAGCGCCATGGTGCCGACGCCCTGCATCGGCTCGGTGACTGTGTGCGAACCGCGATGGCCACCTGCCTCCCACCCCTGTGCAATGATGGCGTCCATGCCCGCCGCTTCCAGTGCCTTAGCTTCCTGGACGTTGGTTGCCGTTGAAAGAAGTATGATGTCGGCGTCCTTGAGCAAAGCGATCGTTTCAACGTCCGGCTGGCCAAAATGGAAGCTGACGACGCGCGGGCGCAGCTCCAGCACCAGGTCTAGGCGCTCGGCATCAAAGCCTGGTCCGACGGGGGGAACCTCTTCCGGTGGTGGGCCTAGATCATACTTTTCGAACCAAGGCTGCAGGCGCTCGCGGGTGTGGGCGAGTGTTGCCGGATCGGTCCGCGATGCTTCTGTCGCAAAGAAGTTGAGGTTGTAGCCATGGTTGGAGGCGGCCTTGAGCGCATCGACTTCTTGCCGGATTTTTTCAACCGACTTGCCGGCACAGCCCATTGAACCAAGACCGCCCGCATTGGCAACCGCCGCCGCCAATTGCGGTGTGCAGCTTCCCGTCATCGGCGCCTGGATGATCGGATGCTCAATGCCCAGAAGGTCGCAGATTCTCCGGTCCGGCCACATCAGGCTCTCCCGCCATGCTTCGTGTCATCGACACGCTAGCACAGGTCAGGCGGCGGGCGCCTCATCGACAATCGGGTTACGCAACAGGCCGATATTTTCGATCTCGACCTCGACGGTGTCGCCATCGCGCATCCACAAGGGTGGTTTGCGCGCATGGCCAACGCCGGACGGTGTGCCCATGAGGATGATATCGCCTGGTTCCAGCGTGACGCCTTGAGAGATGTAGACGAGCGTTTCCACGACCGGAAACATCATCATGTCCGTGGTGCTTGACTGGACCGTCTCACCATTCAAACGGCATTCGATCGTCAAGCCCGATGCGCCGGGCGGCAATTCATCGGCGGTCACAAAGACCGGTCCGATGGGGCCTGTTGCGTCGAAATTCTTGCCCATAGTCCATTGGATCGTATGGCGCTGGAATTCGCGTACAGAGCCATCATTGCTGCAGGTATAACCCGCGACTGCATCAAGGGCGTTGTCGGCGGTCAGATGGCGCGCCGTCTTGCCGATTACCAGAGCCAGTTCAGCCTCATAATCAAACGTCTCTGATGCGGTTGGCCGCACCATCGGTTTGTTGTGGGCGGTCATGGAGGAAACGGCGCGCATGAAAACGGTCGGGTAGGGCTGCTTTTCAAAGATCCCTTCATTGACATGATCCATGTAATTGAGCCCAAGGCACAGGATCTTGGCGGGCGCCGCAATGGGCATGGCAAAGTCCAACCCATCATAGGCGCGTTCAGCATCCGGTGTCGCGCGGTCAGCAAGCTTGTGCAGATCGTCCAGTTTGCCAGCCGCAATGACTTTTTGAAGGTCCGTTGGCGCGGCCGGATCGACCGATGTCAGGTCAATGACCTTATCGCCTTTGACAATGCCCAGACGCGGGCCATCTTCCCCATTAAATGCCACCACACGCATGGCGCTCTCCCATTTATTTTTGTCCCGCCAACATAGACGTGGGCGGGAGGACACACAAGAAAAAACGATTTATTTTGCAATTTGCGAAAAAAATCGACATAATTACGTTTGCTAAGCTTTTTGTGCGCAATGTCGGGTTTGCGCGATCTGAAATGGAAATCTTTGATCGGAACGGGATCAGGACATGGAAGAAAGTCATCAAAATTCGGTTGCCGACCCGGCAGAAACCCTCAATGGCGCCGAAAGTGCCAGTTCCGCGTCGATTACCAGCCGCGCCTATGCACGGTTGAAGGACGACATCATCTCCGGGGCGCTGCCACCGGGGAGCAAGCTGAAAATTGAGAAGCTGCGCAAGACCTACAATGCCGGCACGAGCCCGATCCGCGAGGCGTTGAGCCTGCTCACTTCCGACCATCTTGTTGAGCGGATCGATCAACGCGGTTTTCGTGTGGCTATTTCCGGAACATATCTGCAATTGCTCAAATCCCGCTACATCAAAGCTTTACCGTTAGGACGTAC
>JBCCRB010000213.1:0-5469 GCA_039208465.1 Pseudomonadota bacterium | reverse complement strand
GCCGTCACCAATCGACAAAGAAGCGTCCTTCAGAACGGACCTCCCGGCGAAGGACTTTTCAATGCCCGATGCGATCAACGCCATCGTCGTTCCCTAAAAACTGCAGATTGTGTGTCGCTTAGGAAGATGTACGGAAAATCAACGTTTTAAGAAGATTTTGTAACGACGGAAGCTGTCTCGCTCTTCACGGTAAGGAAACTTTATCCACAGACCCTTCATAAAAGTGTTACATTTGATCCCGCCCTCCGTTAGGTATCAATCATGCCCAGATTTCTTCTTCTATTTCTTCTGACCGCCGCGACGACCACGCAGGCCTCATCTCCGATTGCCGAGGTGTTTTGCGAAGAACGCGATGTTATGACCCGAAAGCTACAGCAATCGCATGGCGCTGTACGGCAAGGGCTTGGCACCCGCGGCCCCGATGCCATGGTCGAGATTTGGACGGTGCCATCTTCGGGAGAGTGGACCATGGTTCAAAGCTACGCCAACGGACGCGCTTGCATCGTCGCAATGGGTGAAAACTGGGAAACGTTGTTGCCCGCTGTTGATCCGGCCTGATACTTACCACATTTTCGGTTTGGCGTACTCGGCATACCCGTCGTCATAGTCTTTGACGTCCAAGCCCTCGGTATACTCGGCGATGAACTCACCTGCGGTCGGGACTGTATGACTGAGATCCTGCCCAGACCATAAATCCGAGCGCATAATGGCCTTCGCACATTGGAAGTAGATTTCCTTGATCGTGATCGCAATGACACTGCGCGGTGTCTTTCCATTGCGTTCGAATGACGCCAGCACGTCTGTGGCAACGGACAAAACGGCTGTGCCATTGACCCGAACGGTGTTGCGGCAACCCGGGATCATGAACATCAGGCTGACGCGGCCATCGACCACGATATTTTTGAGCGAATCCAGCCGGTTATTTCCAAGCCAGTCCGGCAAGAGTAGTGTGTGATCATCGACAATGCGCAACACCGGCCCGCTGTCTCCACGCGGGCTTCCATCGGTGCCTCCCGGTCCAACCGTCGACAACACAACAAACCGCGCCGCCTCGATCCAGGTGCGATACTTTGGCGTTAGCGAGGTGCACACCTTGCCCAACGACTTTTCACTCGGTTGGCCGTAAAGCGTGACAAGTTGCTCGACTGTGTTGATGTGCGTCATCGTTCACTCCGCAAGACCTTTGCCTCTCAGATACGCGAACCCACGCGGGATGTCTGCCTTGTGTCGCAGCTCCAGAACCAAATGCGGGCTCTGGTCACAATCCGACAGAGCCTCGAAAACGGCAGGCCATTCAATTTCGCCATCGCCGGGAGGCCAGTGCCGGTCAGCATGACCGTCAAGATCCTGAATATGGACATGGGCCAACTGATTTCCCGCGTCGCGAACAAAGTAATCCACCGGCGGCGCGCCCGACATGCGACGCGCCAAGTGCGCATGACCTGTGTCAATCGACAACGCGATAGCATCCGAGTTGAAGCTGTCCACCATCATGCGTCGCGTGGCAGGTTCAACATCCTGAATGTTCTCGATGACCAGTACAATGCCCATGGCTTCTGCGGCATCGACAACGGGTCGCATGACCTCGTGAATGCGCTCCAGCTTGCTTTCAGCATAGCGTGGCCCAGCCAGAATGTTGTTCTGGTACCACGCTGTGTAGGGCGAGTGCAGAACCATCTGCCGCGCCCCGACGCGCTCAGCGGCTTCCAGCGCAGTCAGGAAACGGGCGGTGATCAGGGGGCGCAATTCGGCATCCTTATTGTCGATGTCCAACCCTTCGTAAGGCCCATGAATGCCGCGCCGCCCTGCGTGCCCGTCCAACGCGGCTTTCGCTGCAGCAATCCGGTCCTCAAGCTCGACCGTCAAGGCGCGGTGGCTACCGAAGTCCTGTAACTCGATGTCACGGTCCGCGTCGAACAGCCAGTCGCGATGGGCCGCAATCTCTTCAGCTTTCAGACAAGCGCCGATCTTGAGCGGGGGCATGGATGGATCTCCTTGGATCAGGGATGAAGAAAAAGGTGACGATGGCAAGGCTGGCAATCGCGGTCATGGCGGCAAAGCTCCACCACCCGCCGTAAGCCTCGGTGAACGAGGCAAAGAAAAACGGCGCGGACGCATTCAGCGCCATTGAGCCGAAGGTGATCCAGCCCAGCCGCGCGCCGTAGCCCTTGTGGCCGAACAAGGCGAGGGGCAGCGTACCGCGCGCAATGGTTTTGATGCCATCGCCCATACCGTAAACGGCGGCAGCCAGCAGAATGCCCGGCAGTGTGAAACCGGCAACCAGGACAATCGCAAAACCCGACGCGATCAAACCAAGGCTGAAGATATAGGCCCCCATCGGATGCAGGTTGCGCGTGATCAGCAGATCCAAGAACCGCCCAATCGTTTTGAACGGCCCGATTACAGCGCCCGCCAAGGCAGCCATCGCCGCCGAATGCCCAAGGTCCTGCACATTGGTCACCCAAAGCGTCATGACCGCGCCAATCAGGTAGCCTGATAACAGGAACGAGATCACCATCCACAGCATGCCCCTTGCGGCGATCCGAACCGTTTAATTCCGGCCAGTCTTGATCTCCGTGCACAGGGGCGCTCGTGTCACCCCGCTCAGGTCGCGAAAGCACAACGTAGTGGATTGGAACGGCGGTCAGCAGGTAGGCGAAGGCCAATACAATCCACGTCGTTTCCCAGCCTAATGCGTTGTAAAGCCATAGAGTTAGAGGCCAGAAAATCGTTGAGGCGACTCCGCCGAACAGCGTTATGATCGTGATCGAGCGCTGTGCCGGTATGCTCAGATCCAGACGCGCGACACTGGCAAACGCCACTGGATACAAAACGAACATCGCCGCCGCCTCGGCCAGCAAGATCGCCAGAAACAATTCGGTCCGGTCGCGGACAAACGCCAGCAACACCAATCCGATCCCAGCAACAAGAGAGCCGCAGGTCATCACCATACGCCCGCCATATCTGTCCGTCAGTTTGCCTGCGACAGGCGCTGCAATCCCGCCAAAAAACAACGCAACCGAGAGAACGCCGAAGATACCTGACAGCGAAAGGCCCAGATCCACAGCCATGTGCGGAAGCAAAATCGCGTAGGCATAGAACAACGTGCCGTAGCCCATCATCTGGGTAAGGCCCAGCCCGATGGACGGCCAATAGTCCCGGCTCAGTCTCACCCGGCGGGCAGGGCGCGATATGCGGGCCGCCCGTTTGACCATGTGCCGCGTATGGCCGGTGTTGCCCCTTCGGGCCAATCGACCAGAACGAGGTCAGCTCGCTTGCCGACGGCAACTTCACCACGGTCATGCAACTGCATTGCGCGCGCCGGGCCAATTGAGACCAGCGACCAAAGCGCCAAACGGTCTGCCCGTTTCTCTCGGTCCAGCCGGTCCACCGCCGCAAGCATCGCCGGATAGTAGTAATCCGATGCCAGCACATCGCAATAGCCTTCCTCGACCATATCCGCCGCTGCAAGCGACCCGATGTGACTGCCACCGCGCACCGCGTTGGGCGAGCCGAAGATGATCATGTCGCCAGCCGCACGCGCCTCGTTCACCGGCCCCATCGTCATGGGAAACTCAGCCACAGTGGCCCCAAGCGTGCGATAGAAGGCGCGCGTTTCGGCCTGCGTGTCGTCGTGGCTCAGCATAGGCACGCCCTTGGCGCGTGCTTTCTCGGCCAGCGCTTCGATCCGGCCGGGTACATCCGCGCGACGGTTCCATACCTCGCGGACCAGCCCCTTGAACTTCTCGTAGTCCAGCCCCGAACGCTCGGCATGTTTGCGATGTCGCTCTGCGAAAAGAACGTCATCATCGATATCCATCAACGCGTATTGAGGATTGTGTTCGAACAACCGCGTCTGGATTTTGGTGTCCTTGCTGCGCATCGACATCGACAGATGGTCGTTGAACGCCAAGGCCGGTGTCAGATCGCTATCGAATGCCGCTTCGATCGTGTCCAGCGCCTCTGTCGCAAAAGTCTCCCACCGCAGTTGAATGCGGTTCTCAACCGTCAGACGCGGGGCCAGGCGCTGGATCGTCTCGATCATCTCGCGCCCACGCTCGACACTGCGCAACCCCGGCTCGAACCCAAGCGTAATCGAATGGTACGTTGTCGCTATTCCGTTGGCCGCCAACTGGCGATCCGTCTCTAGAACTGCGGTTTCCATCGGAAAGAACACGCCCGGTCGCGGCATGACTTGCCGTTCAAACGCGTCGCCATGCACATCAATCAACGCAGGCGCAAGGATTTGACCACGCGCGTCAATCTCCTCGCCCTGAACAGGACCGCCGATCTCGGCGATCGCGCCGTCGGCGATGGTTACAGTCGTTTCGGTGATCTCATCCGGCAGAAATACGGTCGCGCCGACAAAGGTTTGCGTCGACATCGTCACAGGCGCTCCATCGTCAGATGCCAGTGATAAGAACCCGGCTTTTCATGCTCACGATCCTCCAATCGCAGCACCTCAAAGCCCGAGAACAGGGCCAAAAGATCAGCTGCATCGCAAAAGTAATGCGGATGAATTTTGTCCCTCCCCGGCGCATCGAACACCCAAGTATTGCGGCTGATCTCGCGCCCGGGAGCAGTGTCGCGTTCAGATGGAAGGCGGCGCGCCGACAGCATCGTTCCAATAAAGGTCCCGCCCGGTTTCAGCACGCGGCGCATCTCGGCAATGGTGCGCAGCAGGATGTTTTCGTCGCAGTGATATATGACGTTCCAACTGACGATGTGATCGAACGCGCCGTCAGCGAAAGGCAAATCGTCCATCCGAGCCTCGACGGTTTCAACACTTCCGACCTTGTCAATCTCGGCCAACCCTTCCGGCGCGGCATCCAGCGCCGTGGCATCAAACCCCTGGCCTGCAAGCCAAAGCGCATGACGTCCGACGCCGGCTCCAAGATCAAGAATGCGTGCGCCGGGTTTCAGACCGGTGGCCCAGTCGATCACATCTTGCTCAGGAGTCAACCATTTGCTGCCCGCCTGAATGCCAGCCCATTGCGCATTCCAGTGTTGATCTGCGGTATCCGTCTTCATCGCTGTTCTCCGATGATCTTGCCCCGGGCCCAGCCCGAGAGTTGTTCGATGGCGATGACCACAACCGCGATCATCAGGATGACTGTCATGGCGGTCGGATAATCGAACAGATCGAACCCGACCTTCAGTTCGATCCCGATGCCACCCGCGCCAACAAGACCCAAAATGGTCGATGACCGTACAGCTTTTTCGGTTGCAAAAAGCGAGGTCGAAATGAACGCTGGCATCGCCGCGGGAATGGTCGCGCAGGCCACAACATCGGTCTTGCGCGCCCCCGTGGCGGTCAGTGCTTCCGCAGGCCCCTTGTCGGCGGCTTCCATGTCATCGGCAAAGAACCGGCCACAGAACCCAATGGTGTCGATCATAATTGCCAGCATCCCGGCAAACGGACCCAGGCCCACTGCAACGACGAAAACCAATGCCCAGGCAATATCCGGC
>JBCCRB010000212.1:0-5472 GCA_039208465.1 Pseudomonadota bacterium | reverse complement strand
CGCAAAGGCGAGTACAAAAAAGAGCTCGCCGAGCTGATGAAAAAGGGCTTCCAGCGGGTCAAGATCGACGGCACGTTTCACGAAATTGCCGACGCCCCGGCACTCGACAAGAAATACAAGCACGATATTGACGTGGTGGTGGATCGGGTCGTGATCCGCGACGACATTTCAGCACGCTTAGCAGATTCGCTGGAACAGAGCTTGAAGCTGGCCGACGGCCTGGCCATCGCAGAGCTGGCCGACAAACCGCTTGATGAGGCGGAAACCTCTGGCGCCAACAAAAACAAGAACGAAACCCACGAGCGGCTCACCTTTTCCGAAAAGTTCGCTTGCCCTGTCTCCGGTTTCACCATACCGGAAATCGAGCCAAGGCTGTTTTCCTTTAACAACCCGTTTGGCGCCTGCCCCCATTGCGATGGCTTGGGCACCGAACAAGGCGTCGACCCGAACCTCGTCGTCCCGGACCCGGGCCTGTCGATCCGCAAAGGCGCGATCGCGCCCTGGTCCAAATCATCCAATCCATCACCCTATTACACCCAGACGCTCGAAGCGGTGGCAAAAGCCTATGGGTTCAAACTCACAGACTTCTGGGCAGACCTGACGGATGAGGCCAAGAATGCGGTGCTATACGGCACCGGAAAGCAGGAAATCGAATTCGCCTACGATGATGGGTTGCGCACTTACAAAACGCGCAAGACTTTTGAAGGTGTCATCGGCAATCTGGAACGCCGTTGGCGCGAAACCGACAGCGCCTGGATGCGTGAAGAAATCGAGCGTTTCATGTCGCAATCACCCTGTTCGGTCTGCGACGGATATCGGCTGAAGCCAGAAGCCCTGGCCGTGAAGATCAACGGCTTGCACATCAGCCAGGTCGCAGAAATGTCGATCCGCAAGGCGAATGATTGGTTCGATGATCTGCCCAATCATCTTTCCGAAAAGCAGGCCGCGATCGCAACGCGGATCTTGAAAGAAATCCGTGACCGGCTGAAATTCCTCGTCAATGTCGGGCTGGACTATCTGACCCTCTCGCGCGGCTCCGGATCGCTGTCCGGCGGCGAAAGCCAACGTATCCGCCTTGCGTCGCAAATCGGATCGGGCCTGACCGGCGTGCTGTACGTGCTGGACGAACCCTCTATCGGCCTGCACCAGCGTGACAATGCGCGCCTTTTGGAGACGCTGCGGCGCCTACGTGATCTTGGTAACACTGTTATTGTCGTGGAGCATGACGAGGACGCTGTCCTATCGGCTGACTATGTGGTCGACATCGGACCGGCCGCCGGCGTCCATGGCGGACAAGTCATCGCCCGCGGCACACCGTCTGAGATCATGGCGAACCAGAAATCGCTCACCGGCCAGTATTTGTCAGGCACGATGGGCATTAATGTGCCCGCTGAACGCCGCCCGGTCAGGTTGAAAGATCGGGCGCTGACCGTGCACGGCGCACGCGGCAACAATCTGCGCGATGTGACCGCAAGCCTGCCGCTCGGCACATTTACGTGCGTGACAGGCGTATCAGGCGGCGGCAAGTCGACCTTCTTGATCGAAACGCTCTACAAAGCCGCCGCACGGCGCATTAACGGCGCGCGTGAAGCGCCCGCTGAACATGATCAGATCACCGGCTTTGAACATATCGACAAGGTGATCGATATCGACCAATCGCCGATTGGCCGCACACCACGCTCTAACCCTGCCACCTACACGGGTGCGTTCACCCCGATCCGCGAATGGTTTGCCCAGCTTCCCGAAGCAAAAGCGCGTGGCTATCAGCCAGGCCGTTTTTCCTTCAACGTCAAGGGTGGCCGCTGCGAAGCCTGTCAGGGCGATGGTGTCATCAAGATCGAGATGCACTTCCTGCCCGACGTTTATGTCACTTGCGACGTCTGCCACGGCAAGCGCTACAACCGGGAAACGCTGGATGTTCAATTCAAGGGCAAATCGATCTCCGATGTGCTCGACATGACGGTCGAGGAAGGCGCCGAATTCTTTGCCGCCGTGCCAGCCGTACGCGACAAGATGGAAACGCTGCGCCGTGTTGGTCTCGGCTACATCAAGATCGGCCAGCAGGCGACGACGCTATCGGGCGGCGAAGCACAACGCATCAAGCTCGCCAAGGAATTGTCGCGCAAATCGACCGGTCGTACACTTTACATTCTCGACGAACCGACCACCGGCCTGCACTTCCACGATGTGGCAAAACTGCTCGACGTGCTGCACGAACTCGTCGACACGGGCAACACGGTCGTCGTCATCGAGCACAATCTTGAAGTGATCAAGACCGCCGATTGGGTTATCGATCTCGGCCCGGAAGGTGGCGATGGCGGCGGAGAAATCGTCGCGCAAGGCACGCCAGAAGACATCGTCGATGTTGAACGCAGCCACACCGGCCAGTTCCTCAAAGAGCTGCTGGAACGCCGTCCGATCGATCGGATCGAAGCAGCAGAATAGCCTATTGCTCTAAAAGCGCGGCGGCCACGCCGTCGCGCAGTTGCGTTACGAAATCCTCTGCCGTCGCCACCACCCCGGCACGGTACCCGGCATCGCCATGCAGCCAAACAGCGCTCGCTGCCGCTTCGAAGGTCGGCACACTGCGCGCCAACAAACCCGCCACCAGGCCAGCCAACACATCCCCCGAGCCCGCGGTCGCCAGGCTCGGCGGCCCGTATGCGTTGATGACTGCCCGACCCTGCGTTGTACCGGGACGCGGCGGCGCTGCGATCACCGTGTCTCGCCCCTTGTAGATGATAACTGCATGAGCACGTGCGGCGGCGCGCCTGGCTTTTTCCAGCTTGCTGATTGAGTCATCGGCGGCCAAATCGGGAAAAAGCCGCGCAAACTCACCTTCATGCGGCGTCAGAACAAGGCGATCGGGCGAACCAGCGGCTGCCTGAAACAGCGCGTCAGGTTTATCACGAAAAGCAGTCAGCCCATCGGCGTCGAGCACCAAGCTCGGCGTCTCGCTCTGCAAGAGACCAAGCGCGATTTTGCGTGCAGTTTCAAAATCGGAAAAACCAGGCCCAAGCACCGCAGCGCTGCATTTCTGCACGTCTGATAAGGCCGCCAGCGCGCCTGCCGGGTCGACATAGGGTTTGAGCATCACCGAAGTCACATGTGCCGCGTGAACTTGTAACGCTTCACGCGTGCCCATCAGCGTCACCGCGCCAACGCCGGCCGCTTGTGCCGCCTGGGCCGATAGGCGCGCGGCACCGGTGGCAAGCGATGGACCGGAAAACACGGCAACATGACCTTTTTGATATTTATGCGCAGCCGGGTCGGCTGCGCGCAGACAATCTTGCCAAAGCAGTGGGTGGTTCTCAAAAACATTCGCATCGCTACCTTCATGGGGCGCAGCACGTACCCCGATATCAGCAACGTGCAACGCACCACACAATGACCGGCCGGGTTCCAGCAAATGCCCCGGCTTTTTACGATAGAAGGTGACCGTGGCATCATAGACAATGTCCAATGTCGCATGGCCCGTGTCGCCGCCAACGCCGCTCGGCAAATCAACAGCCAAAAGCCGAGCACCTTCGCCCGACGCCCTGACGAGAAGTTGCTCGATCGGTTCCGGCAAGGCACCGCGCGCACCGGCACCGAAAACGGCATCAACGACCAGATCTGCCCGGTTCGGCGCGAAATCGGCAATCGGCAATACCGGTCCAAGCCAGCGGTGCGCGGCCTGTTGCGCATCGGTCCCATTTTTGGGCGCCGCAAAAGCATAGACGCTCACCGGATGTCCCCGGTCCCTCAATAGGCGCGCAACAACATAGCCGTCACCGCCATTATTGCCTGGACCGCAAACGATGTGGACATGCCCCACGCTGCCGAAATCTTGTAGGATAACGTCCATAACCGCCGCGCCGGCATTCTCCATCAAGCGCGGGCCATCAAACAAACCACTTGTAATTGTATGGCGATCCGCGTCCGCCATTTGCGCACAGCTAAACAATCGGTGCCGATCAAGCCGCTCAGCCATCTGCACAATTAGCACTCACTATTATTGCCTGTTTTTTGGTCATACTGCCTACCAGATCAGCATAATTCGCGCATATCGACGTTTCAAACGCGGTTTTTTCCCGTTAAAGCAGCGCAAACAAGCCGTCGCAAGGCGTGTTTGGAGGACCCGGGCGGGCACGGCACCTGATTGGCACGCTGTGTGCATCGTCGGGTTAAAAGATCGGAGGCCTGCCCATGAAAAAAATCGAAGCCGTCATCAAGCCTTTCAAACTTGATGAGGTCAAAGAAGCCCTGCAGGAAGTCGGGCTGCAAGGAATTACCGTCACCGAGGCCAAAGGTTTCGGGCGCCAAAAAGGGCACACCGAATTGTATCGGGGTGCAGAATATGTCGTCGATTTTCTCCCGAAAGTGAAAATCGAGATTGTCGTTACAGACGCTGCGGTGGAAGGCGCAATGGACGCAATTCGAAACGCAGCACAGACCGGGCGGATCGGCGACGGCAAGATTTTTGTTTCTGCCATCGAGGAGGTGGTGCGCATCCGCACCGGCGAGACCGGCGCTGACGCCGTCTGATCCTCCGCAATTATCACTCAACAAACAGCAACCACACATAAGGAAAAGGGAAGACTATGAGTGCAAGTGACGTCATGAAGCAAATCAAGGATAACGACGTTAAGTTCGTTGACCTGCGCTTCACCGATCCGAGGGGCAAGATGCAGCACGTTACGATGGACTGCGCTGTTGTCGACGAGGACATGTTTGCCGATGGCGTCATGTTCGACGGTTCATCGATTGCCGGTTGGAAGGCCATCAACGAGTCCGACATGACTCTGATGCCCGATACCGAAACGGCCCACATGGACCCGTTCTACGCCCAGTCCACCATGGCAATCTTTTGCGACATTCTCGATCCGATCTCCGGTGAAGGATATAATCGCGATCCGCGCATGACTGCCAAACGCGCTGAAGCGTACATCTCTTCAGGTGGTTTCGGCGACACGGCCTATTTCGGCCCTGAACCAGAATTCTTCATCTTCGACGATGTCAAATTCGCCTCTGATCCCTACAACACCGGCTTCCAGCTCGACAGCGTCGAACTGCCGATCAACACGGACGCTGAGTATGACACCGGCAACCTTGGCCACCGTCCGCGCACCAAAGGCGGATACTTCCCGGTCAACCCAGTAGACAGCGCCCAGGACATTCGCTCCGAGATGCTGACCGTTCTTGCCGAAATGGGCGTTTCGACGGAAAAGCACCACCACGAAGTGGCGGCCGCCCAGCACGAATTGTCAATGCTGTTCAATACGCTGACCCGTAAAGCCGACGAAGTGCAGCTTTACAAATATGTCGTGCACAATGTCGCGCACGCCTACGGCAAAACAGCGACATTCATGCCTAAGCCTGTCTATGGCGACAATGGTACCGGCATGCACGTGCACCAGTCGATCTGGTCAGAAGGCAAGCCTTTGATGGCTGGCGACGGCTATGCCGGCCTGTCCGAAACCTGCCTTTACT
>JBCCRB010000211.1:0-5518 GCA_039208465.1 Pseudomonadota bacterium | reverse complement strand
CGGAACTTTGTCCGTTTCGGTTGCAACATCGTTCTCTACTCCAGCCGCCCGTTTCCGTGTCAGGCGTTTTCGCGGCGACGGTTGCCACCGCCACCCTGATTGTCTTGTTCGGTTGCGCGACGCTCAGAAGCCATCGGATCGTGCTCGAGGATCTCACCTTTGAAGATCCACACCTTGATCCCGATAATGCCGTAGGCGGTCGAGCCTTCCGCTGTGCCATAGTCAACATCGGCGCGCAGCGTATGAAGCGGCACACGGCCTTCGCGGTACCATTCTGTCCGCGCGATTTCCGCGCCACCCAAACGGCCGGCACAATTGATCCGAATGCCTTCAGCACCAAGGCGCATCGCAGACTGGACAGCCCGCTTCATCGCCCGGCGAAACGCCACACGGCGCTCCAGCTGTTGCGCGATCGACTGGGCGACCAGGTTCGCATCGATTTCTGGCTTGCGCACTTCGACAATGTTCAGATGCGTTTCAGCGTCTGTGAATGTCGAGATCTTGCGGCGCAGCTTCTCAATGTCAGCGCCCTTCTTGCCGATAATGATGCCAGGGCGCGCCGAGTGGATCGTCACGCGGCACTTTTTGTGCGGGCGCTCGATCACGATCTTGGAAACAGCTGCCTGCTTCAATTCCTTTTCCAGGAACCGGCGGATCTTCAGATCTTCATGCAGCAGCGTGCCATATTCGCCGGAGTTGGCGAACCAGCGTGAATCCCACGTGCGGTTGATGCCGAGACGGAAGCCGACTGGATTGATCTTCTGGCCCATTATGCGGCCTCCTCTGCGTCGGCTTTTTCAGCCACAACAATTGTCAGGTGCGAAAACGGTTTGATGATCCGGCTTGCACGGCCGCGACCGCGCGCCATGAAGCGTTTCATCACCAGTGATTTGCCGACCCATGCTTCGGATACGACCAGCGCATCCACATCCAGATCATGGTTGTTCTCAGCGTTCGCAATCGCGCTTTCCAGCGTCTTCTTGACGGTACCGGCGATGCGTTTGCGCGAAAACTCCAGATCAGCCAGTGCCGCAGACACTTTTTTACCGCGGATCATTGCTGCCACCAGATTGAGCTTTTGCGGGCTAACACGCACATTGCGGGCAACCGCACGTGCTTCATTGTCAGCCAACCGGCGTTCTGCCTTGGGCTTGCCCATCGTTATTTCCTCTTCGCTTTCTTGTCCGCGCCATGACCGTAATAGGTGCGTGACGGCGCAAACTCACCGAATTTATGGCCAACCATCTCCTCTGAGATGGAAACCGGAATGTGTTTCTGACCGTTATAGACACCAAATGTCAGGCCAACGAATTGCGGCAGGATTGTCGAGCGACGGCTCCACATCTTGATCACATCGTTACGGCCGCTTTCGCGTGACTTCTCGGCTTTCTTGAGAAGATAGCCGTCAACAAACGGGCCTTTCCAAACTGAACGCGCCATGGCTGATCCTCTAATCCTTACTTCTTGCGCTGGTGACGTGAGCGCATGATAAATTTATCGGTTTGCTTGTTGGAGCGGGTCCGCTTGCCTTTTGTAGGCTTGCCCCATGGCGTAACCGGGTGACGGCCGCCCGATGTGCGCCCTTCACCACCACCATGCGGGTGATCGACCGGGTTCATGACCACGCCGCGCACATGCGGACGACGGCCCATCCAACGTTTGCGTCCGGCTTTACCCAGATTGGTGTTGCCGTGGTCCGGGTTGGAAACCGCGCCAACCGTTGCCATGCAAGTGCCCTGTACCAGACGCTGCTCGCCAGAGTTCAAGCGCAGGATCGCCATGCCCTGGTCGCGACCGACAAGCTGCGCATAGGTGCCGGCGGAACGTGCAATCTGACCGCCCTTGCCCGGCTTCATCTCCACATTGTGGATGATCGTGCCAACCGGCATCGCCTGCAGCGGCATCGCATTGCCGGGCTTCACGTCAGCCTTGGCACCGGCAATTACGCGGTCACCGGCAGCCAGACGCTGCGGGGCAAGGATGTAAGCCAATTCGCCATCATCATACTTCAACAGCGCGATAAACGCGGTGCGGTTCGGGTCATATTCCAACCGCTCGACCGTTGCGCCCACATCATGTTTGCGACGCTTGAAATCGATGATCCGGTAAGACCGTTTGTGACCGCCGCCAATGTGGCGCGACGTCATGCGGCCTGCATTGTTGCGACCACCGGATTTAGACAGGCCTTCAGTCAGCGTTTTGACCGGCTTGCCCTTGTGCAAATGCGACTTGTCCACCAGCACCAATTGGCGCTGGCCGGGTGTCGTCGGGTTAAATGTCTTCAAAGCCATAGCTCAAATTCCCCTTAAAGACCGGTCGACACGTCGATCGCCTGTCCGTCTTCCAACGTGACGATGGCTTTCTTGACATCCGACTGGCGGCCTTTGATCCCGCGGAAGCGCTTGGTTTTGCCCTTGCGCACCAGCGTGTTCACGGCCGTTACCTTCACGCTGAACAGCGCTTCAACAGCCGCTTTGATTTCCGGCTTGGAGGCGTCCTTGGCGACGTTGAAAACAATCTGGTTGTTCTCACCAACAAGCGTGGACTTCTCTGTGATGACCGGCGATACGATCACATCATAGTGGCGCAGATCACTCATTTGAAACGCTCCTCAAGGGCTTCGACAGCCGCCTTCGACAACACCAGCGTGTTGCGACGCAAAATGTCATACACATTGATGCCCTGAACCGGCAGCACATCCACATTGGGGATGTTGGAAGCCGCATTGGCAAACTTCGCGTCCAGCTCAGCGCCGCCGATGACCAGCGCATTGTCGAGACCAAGCCCCTTCAACTGAGCAATCAGCGTCTTTGTCTTGCCGTCAGCGGCCAAATCATCCACGACCAGCAACGCCTCGCCCTTCACTTTTGAGGAAATGGCATGCTTAAGCGCCAGGGCGCGGACTTTCTTCGGCAGATCATGCGCATGGCTGCGTACTTTCGGGCCGAAGGCCTTACCACCACCGCGGAACTGCGGCGCCGATGCGGCGTGGTGACGGGCATTACCCGTGCCTTTTTGCCGGTACATTTTTGCACCGGTACGCGCAATGTCAGAGCGGCCGAGTGTTTTGTGCGTGCCCTGCTGCTTCTTTGCCAGCTGATAGCTGACCATGCGCTGCAGAATGTCAGCGCGCGGCTCCAGGCCGAACACAGCCTCTGAAACCTTGACCTTGCCGGCCGACTTGCCGTCGAGCTTCTTAACAGCCAATTCCATTATTCAGCTCCCTCTTGGGCAGGCGCTTCAGCCGCAGCCGTCGCACGCAATGCAGCCGGCATCGGAACACCTTGCTGCGCGCCGCCTTTGACCGCATCGCGAACCAGGATCCAGGCGCCTTTTGAGCCAGGGATCGCACCCTTTACCAGGATCAAACCGCGATCTTCGTCGGTCGACACGATTTCCAGATTTTGCGTGGTCACACGGGTTGCACCCATATGGCCGGCCATTTTCTTGCCTTTGAACACTTTACCTGGGTCCTGACACTGACCGGTTGACCCATGCGAACGGTGCGAGATCGAGTTACCATGCGTGGCACGACCGCCACCGAAATTGTGGCGCTTCATAACACCGGCAAAGCCTTTACCCTGGCTCACACCCGTCACATCGACCTTTTGGCCGGCGACAAAGTGGCTGGCCACGATTTCTGCGCCAACATCCAACATATTGTCGGCAGAAACGCGGAATTCAGCCAGCTTGCGCTTCGGCTCAACCGAGGCTTTGGCAAAATGGCCGCGCATGGCCTTCGATGTGTTCTTCGGCTTGGCAAAGCCAACACCCAACTGCACGGCATCATAGCCATGCTTGTCGGACGTGCGCTGTGCGACAACCTGACAATTTTCAAGGCGAAGCACGGTGACCGGCAAGTTCACACCTTCATCGGTGTAAACCCGGGTCATCCCCAGCTTCTGTGCTATCACTCCTGAACGCATTGGTTCATTCCTCTCAAATAGGTCTGCAAGCTGCTCAGAGCTTGATCTCGACATCCACGCCAGCAGCCAGGTCGAGCTTCATCAGCGCGTCGACGGTTTGCGGCGTTGGATCAACGATATCCAGCAGACGTTTGTGTGTACGCATCTCAAACTGTTCGCGGCTCTTCTTGTTCACGTGCGGCGAACGGTTCACCGTAAAGCGCTCGAAACGGGTCGGCAGCGGCACTGGTCCGCGCACGCCCGCACCTGTGCGTTTTGCCGTCGACACGATTTCACGGGTCGATGCATCGAGCACGCGGTGGTCAAACGCCTTGAGGCGGATGCGTATGTTTTGGCCGTTCATTGATTTGGCTCCATCCAATGAGAAAGGCGCGCCAGCGTCTCTGACGCGCCATTAGGTCTCAAGCGTAGTTTATTCGATAATCTTTGCGACGATGCCGGCGCCGACGGTGCGGCCACCTTCGCGGATAGCAAAGCGCAGGCGCTCTTCCATCGCGATCGGCGTGATCAGCTCAACATTCATCTCAGCATTATCGCCGGGCATCACCATCTCGGTGCCATCTGGCAGTTGAACCTCGCCCGTCACGTCGGTCGTGCGGAAGTAGAACTGCGGACGATAATTGTTGAAGAACGGCGTGTGACGACCACCCTCTTCCTTCGTCAGAATGTAGGCTTCAGCAACGAACTTCGAGTGCGGCTTAACCGAGCCTGGCTTACAAAGAACCTGGCCACGCTCAACGCCTTCGCGGTCAATACCGCGCAGCAGCGCACCGATATTGTCGCCTGCCTCGCCGCGATCAAGCAGCTTGCGGAACATCTCAACGCCCGTACACGTCGTCTTGGTCGTGTCGCGAATGCCGACGATTTCCAGTTCGTCACCCACATTAACAACACCGCGCTCAATACGGCCGGTCACAACCGTACCGCGGCCGGAGATCGAGAACACGTCTTCGATCGGCATCAGGAACGGCTGGTCAACCGGACGGTCAGGTGTCGGGATGTATTCATCAACAGCGGCCATCAGTTCGCGGATCGCGTCTTCACCGATTTCCTTGTTTGAATCTTCAAGCGCTGCCAGCGCAGAACCCTTGATCACCGGAATGTCGTCACCAGGAAAGTCGTAGGAAGAAAGCAGTTCGCGCACTTCCATCTCAACCAGTTCAAGCAGCTCTTCATCATCAACCTGGTCAACCTTGTTCAGGAACACAACCAGCGATGGAACACCAACCTGACGGGCCAGCAAAATGTGCTCGCGCGTTTGCGGCATCGGGCCATCGGCAGCAGAGCAAACCAGGATCGCGCCATCCATCTGTGCAGCACCGGTGATCATGTTCTTCACATAGTCGGCGTGACCGGGGCAATCCACGTGCGCATAGTGACGATTGTCTGTCTCATACTCAACGTGGGCCGTCGAGATCGTGATACCACGTGCACGCTCTTCAGGCGCACCGTCGATCTCGTCATAGGCCTTGAAATCTCCGAAAAACTTCGTGATCGCAGCCGTCAATGACGTCTTGCCATGGTCAACGTGACCAATCGTGCCGATGTTCACGTGAGGCTTATTGCGCTCAAACTTTTCCTTGGCCATTTTT